>CAJXKX010000379.1 GCA_913055965.1 uncultured Roseovarius sp. | reverse complement strand
CCACCAGTACCGCCACCGCGGTGATCGCCGCCACGGCAAGCGCCCGGCTCATCCCCATCCGCTCCATCCGGTCGGCCACGGGATCGAGGAAATAGGCGATCGCCGCGCCCAGCACGAAGGGCAGCATCACGTCGCCCAGGAACCACAGCACGCCCAGCACGGCGAGCGCCGCGGCGGCCCAATACTTGATCTGATCCCTGACCGGCAAGGCCATCCGCGCACCTCGGCTGTTGTCGCGCGCAACATCGCCGTTCACGGCAGGGGTTTCAAGAGCGCCCGGCGCGTCACCGCTCCGTCATCGGCGGGTTTGACCCGAGGCCCTCTGCCGAGGAGGCCGTAGGCCGGGCTTCAGCCCGGCCCTCTCTTCCTCACCCCTCCGGCTCCGGCGGCGGGGTGTAGCCGTCGGGATCGTCCCGCCACTTGCGCCATTCGGTGTCGAAGGCGTGCTCGCCCATGGATGGCAATTCCCAATTCGGCCAATGCGCGGGGCGGATGACCCCCTCGGGCAGGATCACGCTGGCATCGCCGAAGGTTTCGTCGACCTGCGCTTGCGAGAAACGCACGCCGCTACAGTTCAAATCCCTCAGCGCAGCACCGCGCAGCAAGGCCGTGTCGAGGGATGTTGCGCTGTCCATCCGCGCCATCCATAGGTTGGTTCCTTCCATCCGCGCCCTGCGGAGTTTCGCCGCCTCCATCCGCGTCATAAGGAGGTCTGTTCCCTCCATTCGCGCTCCACCGAGGTCCGCTCCCTCCATCCGCGCCAAAATCAGTTTCGCCCCCTCCATTCGCGCCTTAAGGAGGTTAGCCCCCTCCAACCGGGCCCTAAAGAGGTCCGCCCCTTGTATCCGCGCCCCACCGAGGTCCGCCCCTTTTATCCGCGCCCCACCGAGGTCCGCCCCCTCCATCCGCGCCCCAAGGAGGCCCGCCCCCTCCATCCGCGC
Organism: uncultured Roseovarius sp.; assembly: GCA_913055965.1. GTDB lineage: Bacteria > Pseudomonadota > Alphaproteobacteria > Rhodobacterales > Rhodobacteraceae > Roseovarius. The sequence continues at coordinate 2,177 of CAJXKX010000379.1, read as the reverse complement.
TCCGTCGAGCCGCGCGCCGGAAAACACCGCGTCCGAGGCGTCGGGGCGCTTGGCCGACAGGTCGGCGGCTTGCAGGTTGGCCCCGCGCAGGTCGAGCCGGTAGCCGGTATAGCGGTGCAGGGTCTCGCGCCATGTCCAAAGTTTTTCCTCGAACGCGGCGATCTCGGCCCCGGTCAGCGGCGCGTCCTCCGTGCCTTCGCGCAACTCGGGGCAGGGGGTGTCGAAGGGCCAGACCGTGCGGGCACCGGGCGGATCGGGCCAGGCCGCCTCGACCCTGCGCTGCTCCGCCGTGCGGCGGCCCAGCACCTGCACGGCAAGCGCGATATCGGCGCGGGGCGCGGGCAGGCTTCGCGCCCAGTCCCGCGCTTTCGGGTATTCGAAAACGCCGTCACCGAAGCGCTCGTACCGCTTCCGCACATGCTCCATTTGCGCTGCTTCATCGGCATTCTCCGCCAACGGCTCCCACTCCAGCAGCGGGAAATCCACCGGCGCCCGCGCGTTGGAATTCTCCCGCACATAGGCACACAAAATCTCCATCACCCGCACATGGTCGCGCCCCTTGTCATGGATCGTCGAGTCCTGCGCGATCCGCTCCAGCGACAGGATCGCGCCGATCCGCACCTCGATATTGGGCTCGGAAGTCTCCGTGATGACGGGCCTTGCGAAATCCGGTTCACCATCCTCGCCTTTTTCAAACACCTTCTTTCCGTGGGAATTGACAAGATGTCGCTTGACCACCTTCTCCGCCCCCAACTGCTCTACCGCCGCCGTGATCCGGTCGGTGATGTGGCCCTCCTTCTGGTAGCGCAGCGTCTGATGTTTCAGCACCGTCCCCCAGATCACGAAGGGCGCGCCCAGCAACGCGGCCAGAAGCGCGCCCGCGCCAAGGCGGCCCGCACCCACAAGGGCGCTGTCGCCGCCCGACAGGATCAGCCAGACCTGCCACAGCGTCCCGGCGAACAGCACGACCCAGACCGGCATCAGCAGCCAGCCGAACGCGGTCAGCAGCGCCAGCGGCGCGCGTTCGGTGTTGCGCTCCTGTTCCTTCAGGATCAGGAAAACGACCGCCGTCGCCGCCCCGATGCCGAGCGCGGTCAGGATCACCCCCAGACCGTGCCCGCTCAGTGGCAATGTGATCGTGACCTCCGACCGGTCCACCGATGCCCCCCTGTCCGTTGTCGATGCCCTTGCAACCTTGGCGGGAAGCGGGCGGGCAGGCAAGGGGGCAGGGTGCGCTGCGTCTTGCCCCGCCCCGGCTTCTCGCCTAGAACCCCCGCGACATTCGCCCCAAGCCACGAGGCCCGCCCATGCGTCTGAGCCGCTATTTCCTGCCCGTCCTCCGGGAAACCCCCGCCGAGGCGCAGATCGCCAGTCATCGCCTGATGCTGCGCGCGGGGATGATCAAGCAGGCCACCGCGGGCATCTACTCGTGGCTGCCGCTGGGCTTCAAGGTCTTGAGAAAGATCGAGAATATCGTCCACGAAGAGCAGGCGCGGGCGGGCCACAACCCGATCCAGATGCCGATCCTGCAATCCGCCGACCTGTGGCGCGAGAGCGGCCGCTACGACGATTACGGGGCCGAGATGCTGCGCATGAAGGACCGCCACGGGCGCGACCTGCTCTACACGCCCACGGCGGAGGAACTGGTCACGGATATTTTTCGTGCCCATGTCGGCAGTTACAAGGACCTGCCCCTCACCCTCTACCAGATCCAGTGGAAATTCCGCGACGAGGTGCGTCCGCGCTTCGGCGTGATGCGGGGCCGGGAATTCCTGATGAAGGACGGCTACAACTTCGACCTCACGAAGGAAGATGCGCTCCACGCCTATAACCGCCACCTCGTGAGCTATCTGCGCACCTACGAGCGGATGGGCCTTCAGGCGATCCCGATGCGCGCCGACAGCGGCCCCATCGGCGGCGACGACACGCATGAATTCCTGGTCCTGGCCGAGACCGGCGAGTCCGAGGTGTTCTACGACAGCGCCATCACCGATCTGAAATTCGGCGACCGCGAGATCGATTACGACGACCCGGCGCAGTGCCAGGCGGTGCTCGAGGAATTCACCTCGCGCTATGCCCGCACCGACGAGACCCATGACGAGGCGCTCTTCAACGCCATCCCCGAGGACCGCCGCCGCGTCGCGCGCGGGATCGAGGTGGGGCAGATCTTCTATTTC
>CAJXKX010000378.1 GCA_913055965.1 uncultured Roseovarius sp. | reverse complement strand
CGCTCGATACCGCCGACAACGTGATGAAGCTGAACGCCAGCCTTTGGGTGAACAGCAACGTCGTGCGCGTTGACGCGGCAGAGGCAGGGCCGTGATCCATGGCAATCGTGCAGCTATCCGATCTTGAAGCCCAGTTGGGGCTGGAGGGCGTGCAGGGCCACTATCTGACCCTCAGTCAGAAAATCGACGCGGCGCAAGCCCATGTCGAGCGCCTGCTGGGGTTCAAGATCGAGGAACGGTTCGGCGGGCAGGATCAGGAGCCTATTCCCGCGCCGTTGAGAGAGGCGGTGCTGCAGTTGGCCGCGTGGTGGTTCGAACAGCGCGAGGCGGGGATCGTAGGGCAAGGCGTCACGACGCCCCCGCACAGCCTGCCCGAGATCGTGGCCGAATATCGCGAGTGGAGTTTCTAGTGGCTGGCATCAAGAGCTTTCAACGCAAGATGCGTGAAATGCCCATTGCCGCGCGCAAGGCTCTGGCACCCGCGACCGAGAAGGGCGCGGATGAAATCGCGCGCATGGCCGAGGCGCTCGCCCCCGAGGATACCGGCGATCTGGTCGGCAGTATCGCGGTGACGGTCGGGCCGAAGAACACGCCCTCGCACAGTCACCCCGGCGGCACGCGAACCGTGCCCGAGGGCGCAGCGGCGGTGACGGCTGGCAACAGCGATGTTCGCTATGCGCACCTTGTCGAGTTCGGCACGCGGAAAGCCCCGGCGCAACCCTTCTTCTGGCCCGCGTTCAGGACGCTGCGAAAGCGGGCCGAGAGCAGGATCAAGCGCGCCATGACAAAAGCGATCAAGGAGGAGTGGAACAAGTGAGCGCAGCACTGGCACTGCAGAAGGCGATCCGGGCGCGGCTGGTGGCAACACCCGCCGTCACTGACCTTGTGCCAGCGACCGCAATCCTTGACCGTAATCAGCGCCCCGCCCCCAGCCCGTCGATCATCCTCGGGGAAGCCCAGGAGGTTGACGAGGGCGAAAGCCTGTCCCGCAAGCGCACCCGCATTTTCCATACGATCCATGTCTGGAAACAGGAGCCGAGCCTTGAAGGTGCGACCGCGATCAACGGCGCAATCCGCGCGGCCCTGAGTGAGCGCCCGACACTCGGGCCGGGCTTCCATCTGGCCGATCTGAAAATCGCCTCTGCCCGCACTGTGCGCGACCCGGACGGCGCAACGTCTCACGGGATCGTGACGGTTGAGGCTCTTGTTCTGGAGTATGCGCCATGAGGTCGGGCAAGCTGCGATACCATATCCAAATCCAGAAGGCGACGACGACGGTCAATGAGTTCGGCACGCCGCAATCCGCGTGGCAGACCTTCGCGTCGCTGCGCGCGGAGATCGTGCGGCAATCGACCGAGGAATTCATGCGGAACCAGGGCGCGAGCGACGAGGAAACCGTCGTGTTCCGCACCCGCTATGTTGCGGGCATCACCAATGCCGAGCGCATCCTGTTCGAAGGCGTGGCGCACAATATCCGCGAGGTCGTATCGGATCCGATGCGGCGGCATCTGGAAATCCGCACCGCAACCGTGAGGGCCGAAGAATGAAGGGAACCAAGCCGAAACTGGTGCAGGACAAGAAAGCGATTTCTGCAGTGCCCCGCGCCCCGTCCTGGATGTCGAAGGACGCGCGAACCGAGTGGCGGCGCATCATGCCGCTTCTGGTCGAGCGCAAGATATTGACCGAGGGCGATATGGCATCCGTCGAGAACTATTGCCTTGCGGTCGCGACGGCGCGCGAGGCATCGCGCGAGCTGCAGAAGGAAGGGCACACCTACAAAGACGACAAGGGGCTGATCAAGCGGCACCCCGCGAGCCTTGTCATGCGCGATGCGATCCAGTCTTCGCGGCAGCTTGCGGCGGAACTCGGGCTGACCCCGGTCAGCCGGTCGCGCCCGTCGATCCGCGACGACGCGGATTCCGACGACGATCTGCTGGAGTGATGAATGGTTCTGCGCCCGTCATGGATAGATCGACCCGATGAGATCGACGACCCGTTCGGTTATGGCGAGCGGGCGGTCGCATGGCTTCGCAGGCTCAAACACCCGAAAAACCCCGCGCCGGGGCATCCGTTCCAACTCGACCCTTGGCAGGAACAGATCATCCGCCGCATGTATGGCCCGCGCCATGATGACGGGAGCCGCGTCGTGCGGCGTGTCGTGCTGCTACTGCCGAGGGGCAACCGCAAGACCAGTCTCGCCGCCGCGATCAACCTGTTGCACCTGATCGGCCCCGAGCGCCAGCCCGGCAACCTGATAGTGAGCGCCGCCGCTGCGCGCGAACAGGCGATGGAACTGTTCAACGAAACCGCGCTGATCATCGAGAACGACAAGCGCCTGCTGAAACACATGCAGGTGCGGGAGTATACGAGCACCATCCGCTTTCCCGCTGACCGGTCGCGCTACATCGCCGTGGCGAGTGACGGCAAGGTTCAGCACGGCAAGACCCCGAATGTCGTGATCGCAGACGAGTTGCACGCCTGGCACGGCGCGGCGGGACAACGCCAGTGGGAGGCGCTCGATTCCGCGCTGGTTAAGGTGCCCGGCACGCTCATGATCGTGGCCAGCACGTCCGGGCGCGGGCAGGAAAACCTCGCATGGCAGACAGTGGACTATGCGGTGAAGGTGCAGAAAGGCGAGATCGACGATCCGGCAACCCTGCCCGTGATTTTCATGGCCGAACCCGACGACGACTATCAGGACGAGTCGGTATGGTTCGCCACCAATCCGGGGCTGGAGTTCGGCTATCCCGACATTGCCGGGTTTCGGGACAAGGCGCGCAAGGCGCAGCACAGCCCGTTCGAGCGCGATTCCTTTCTGCAATACAACCTCAACCGATGGCTGGATCAATCGACAAGCCCGTTTGTCGAGATGCACACCTATGATCAGGGCGATCACCCGGTCGATCTGGAGGAACTCGACATGGTGCAGGCCCCGGCATGGCTGGGCGTTGACCTGTCGAAGAATGAAGACCTGACATGCGTGGTCGCGGCATGGAAAGACGGCGATGACGGCTATCAGGTTCACCCGTGGTTCTTCTGCCCCGAGGACAACCTGCGCGACCGTGGCGACCGTCACGGCGTCAACTATGTCGCATGGGCCGAACAGGGATACATCATC
>CAJXKX010000377.1 GCA_913055965.1 uncultured Roseovarius sp. | reverse complement strand
GTCGAAGAGGGGTATCGCCCGGCGATCAGCGAGCTGGGGCAGAGGCACCCGGTGACGGCGGGCCTCGGCGAAGGGAGCGATGGCGACTGGGGCCGCTGGCTGCGCCAGATCGAGGTGGAGCCCGACGCGGACGGCGAGGTGGTGATGACCGGTGCCGACGACCGCCCGCTCCTCGTGCTCGACCGGGTGGGCGAGGGGCGCGTGGCGCTCCTGGCTTCGGATCATGCCTGGCTCTGGGGGCGCGGCTACGAGGGCGGCGGGCCGCAACTCGACCTGCTGCGGCGGCTGGCGCACTGGATGATGAAGGAGCCCGAACTCGAGGAAGAGGCGCTGCGCGCCGAGGCGACCGGGCAGACCATGCGCATCACCCGGCGCTCGCTCGACGAGGTCGTGCCGGATGTGACCATCACCACGCCCTCGGGGGCCGAGGTGGTGCGGCCGCTCGAAGAGGTGGCCCCGGGCCGGTTCAAGACCGTGTATGAAGGCCCCGAGATCGGGCTCTACCGGCTCGAGAACGGCGACCAGAGCGCGGTGATCGGCCTTGGCCCGGCGGCCCCGGTGGAATTCGAGCGCACGCTCGCGACCGGCGCGGTGCTGGAACCCGCCATCGCGCCCACCGGCGGCGGCGTGCGTGCGCTCGAGGACGGCATGCCGCTGATCCGCGAGGTGCGCGAGGGCCGACCCGCCGCCGGGCGCGGCTGGATCGGGATCACGCCGCGCGGCGCCTACGAGACGGTGAGCGTGCGCCAGATGGCGCTCTTGCCGCCGTGGCTCGTGCTGCTGCTCGTCGCCGGGTTCGTCACCGCGGGATGGCTGCGCGAGGGGCGGCGCTGAGCGCCGCGCCCGCGTGCCCTCACGGCTCGAGATCGATGCGGAACCGCTCGCTGCCCCAGCCATCGACCGAGCAATGCGCGCGGATGTAGATCGTGCGCGTGCCGTCGGGCAGGTCGAGGCTGGTGAGCGACCGGGTGAAGGGCTGCTCGTTGACATGCGGATGATGCAGCAGCCGGTAGCCGATCCGGTTGCCCTCCGTGTCGAGCACTTCCCAGCCGTCGGCATAATGGTCCCAGCCGGTATCGGGATGTTCGAGCGTCACGTCGACGCGCCAGGACATGCCCGACTTGGTCGCGACGGCATCCAGGATCTGCGGCTCATGCGCCAGGGCGGGGGTGGCGATGAGGGCGGCTATGGCAAGGGCGATCTGTCTCATGCGTCGCAGTATAGCCTGCATGGCCGGCGGATGCACTCACGTCATCGTGTCTGCCCGTCGCCGCCCTCCGGTCGCATCAGTACCGACCGCGACAGCGAGGCGAATTCGCGCCGCAGCAGCACCATGAGCGTGACGCCCACCGCCCCGAGCAATGCCCAGGCCCCCAGCAGCCACGCCGCCGCAGCGAGCGCGAAATAAAGCGCGCGCAGTCCCCGGTTGAACCCGCGCGCCGCGGTGATGTTGATCTCGGCGGCCTTCTGCGCGCGCGGCGGCGCGGCGGGATCGGCGGGGTCGTTGGGCACCGCCGCCATCACCACGGCGCAATAGCCGAACAGCCGGTTGGCCCAGACGAACTTGAGAAAGGCATTGGTCAGGAAGGCGACGATCAGCAGGATCTTGACCTCCCACACGATCACCGGCGCGGTGCCGGTCATCAGGTCGTCCGCGAGCCCGATCAGCCGCTCGACCTCGCCCAGCATGGCCAGCGTGCCGCCGATGGCGATCAGCGTCGCCGAGGCGAAGAACGACGTGCCCTGCCGCAGCTGCCCGATGATCTGCGAATCGAAGATGCGCGGGTCGCGGGTGACGAACTGCACCATCCATTCCCGGCGATATTGCGCCATCAGGTTCGAGGTCGAGGGAAAGCGGCGTGGCGCATGCTCGATCAGCAGCGTCACCCCCGCCCAGGCGACGACCAGCGCCACAACGGCCCCGAGGTCCAGCGGCGTGAAATGCCCCAGCGCGTCGTTGAGCATCTCCATCATCCGCTCAGAACGGGCGAACGACCACCGCCCAGAGCACCGCGATGGCACCCAGAACGCTGATTTCGTTGAAGATGCGCAGGAATCGGTCGCTCTCGGTAAAGATGCCCTTGCGCGCGCGCAGCACCAGCCGCCCGGTCCAGCCGTAATGCAGCGCCAGCCCCAGCACCAGCGCCAGCTTGAGATGCGTCCAGCCCGGCCAGCCGAACCAGTGCGCGAGGTAGAGCCCGGTGGCGATGGCGATCACGCCGAGGCCAAGCGAGAACCGGTAAAGCCGGATGGTCAGGTCGCCCAGCGGCCCGAACTCGCCCAGCCGGTCCCATTCGCGGTGCCAGTAGATCAGCGCGCGCGGCACGGCGAAGATGGAGGTCATCCACCCCATGACGCAAAGAATATGGATGATCTTGACCCACTCCATGTGCGATGACTGCCCGAGCCGGGGCGCGGGCGCAAGGTCTGCCGCGCGCGGCCTGGCAAAAAAGGACTCGCGAAAAGGCGAAATTGGTTATATAGTTTTACCAATTCTAGGAGGTTGCCATGCAGATGCCCGAGCCCAACCCCGCCATCCTGGCCCGCAAGGCCGATCTCGTGGCGCGCCTGCGCAAGGTGCTTCCGCAGGATGCGGTGATCGAGGACCCGGTCGAGACGCGCGCCTATGAATGCGACGCGCTCACAGCCTACAAGTGCCCGCCGCTCGCCGTGCTGCTGCCCGCCACGACGCGGGAAGTCTCGGACGCGCTGGCGATCTGCCACGAGATGGGCGTGCCCGTGGTGCCGCGCGGCGCGGGCACCTCGCTTGCGGGCGGTGCCCTGCCCACCGCCGACAGCGTGATCCTCGGCGTGGCACGCATGACCGAAGTGCTGGAAACCGATTACGAAAACCGCTTCATCCGGGTGCAGACCGGGCGCACCAACCTGAGCGTCACCGGCGCGGTCGAGGAGGAGGGGTTCTTCTACGCGCCCGACCCGTCGTCGCAACTCGCCTGCGCCATTGCGGGCAATATCGCGATGAATTCGGGCGGCGCGCATTGCCTCAAATACGGCGTGACCACCAACAACCTGATGGGCGTCACCATGGTGCTGATGGATGGCACGGTGATCGAGCTTGGCGGCGCGCATCTGGATGCGGCGGGTTATGACCTGCTGGGCC
>CAJXKX010000376.1 GCA_913055965.1 uncultured Roseovarius sp. | reverse complement strand
CGCCATCAGCAGGGCGCCGAGAACGGCGACGATGCCGATATAGAGCGGCGGTATGAGCGGCGAGAAATGGATCATTGGCCGAGCCGCTCCAGAAGCGCGGGTACGTGGACCTGGTCGGACTTGTAGTTGCCGGTCATCACGTACATCACCAGGTTGACGCCGAAACGATAGGCCATTTCCCGCTGCTGCGCCCCCGCCGCGCCGCGCGGTGCAGGGACCGCGGAAACCGTCGTCGCCGTCAGGTCGATCATCGACAGCGCCAGCCGCACCAGTTCCAGCTGCGAATGGGTCTCGGTCTTGGCGAGGATCGACTTGATCTGCGCGCGGATCGTGTCGGGCGAGCGCCCGCGTTCGGTCGCGATCTCGGGGACGGAGCGGCAATCGACGAGGCGGCACAGGATATCGCCCTCGGCGCGCGTCAGGTCGAAGGCCTGTCGCAGGATGTCGCAGAAACCTTCGGGCAGGCGCAGGCCGTTCGACGCGGCGAGCACCAGGTCGGTTCCGTCGCGCGCGGTGCAGCGTTGCAGGCGCAGCACCATCAGGTGCCCGGGCCCGTCGCCGCGCAGGCGCAGCATCGCGCTATCCTTGTCGCGGTCGTGAAACAGCATCGCCAGCGCCGAGCCGAGCGCCGGGCGATCGTCCTCGTGCAGCGGCAGGTCCGCGAGCCCGGCCCCCGTGGCGACCCCGAGCACCTGCCGCGCCGCGGGATTGGCGGCGCGTACATGACCGCCCCGGTCGAGCACCAGCGCCGCCACGCGGTCGAACGGGGCAAGCATCGCGTCGAGCCCGCCCGCGCCGGTCCCGGCCTCGTCTGCCCCGGCGCGGTCGAGAAAGGCGGTGGCGCGGCGGAAATGCGCGGCGATCTGCGGATCGTCGAGCAGGCGCGGCGCGCTCAGATCGACACGCGCGCGCAACGGCGCGACCGCGCTCTCCCAGTGATCGAGCAGCGCCTCGAACCGCTCGGGGTCTAGCGCCACGTCGTAGAGCCGGTCGATGGTTTCGGCGCGGTCCGCTTCGGACAAGGTCGTGCCGGGGCAGCCGCCGCGGGCTGCTCCGTCCGGGCCGTCATTGTGCCGTGCTGTCATCGAGGGCCCCGTCACGTTCCAGCGTTCAGGCCAGTATTGACACCTGGAGTGTCATTTTCAAGGCGGGGCCCGCGGCGCTCAGGCGAGATCGGCGAAATGATCGCGCAGCGCGTCCCAGGTCTCTTCGCTGCCCGCGCAGAGAAGGAGACCGGTTTCCTGCGCCGTGCCATAGTCCTGCCCGTCGAGCATCCGCGCCACGCCGCCCGCGCGCTGGCAGATCAGCACGCCCGCCGCATGATCCCAGGGGTTGAGCCGGTCCGACAGCACGAAATCCACCGCGCCTTGCGCCAGCAGCCGGTATTCGTGGCACGAGCAGCGCAGCGCCGTGGCCTGCCCCAGCGCGGCGAGGCGGGGATAGAGCGCCTCCTGCCGGGGTTGCTCCATCAGCGAGGCATGCACGTAGCCATGCAGATCGCCCAGCGCGCCCCCCGCCGAGGTGGCTGCCCTGCGCGCGATCCCGTTTGCAGCGACCAGCTGCGCGGGGGCGGTCTCGTCGGCGATCAGCCAGTCATCTGCCACCGGATCGTAGAGCAGCCCCAGCACCGGCCGGCCGAACCGCGTGACCGCGACGATCACCCCGAAGAGCGGCAGGCCGTGGACGAAGTTCCACGTGCCGTCCACCGGGTCGATGATGATGGCGAACTCGGCCCCCGCCACCTCGTCGCGCAGGTCGGGGCGGGCCGCCACGGCCTCTTCGCCGACGATCAGCGCATGCGGAAACAGCCGCTGCAGGCCGCGCGCGATCATCGCCTCGGCGGCATGGTCGGCCTCGGTCACGAGATCGCGCGGCCCCGTCTTGGCCGTGGCCTCGGCCCGCGAGACGGAGCGGAAGCGCGGCAGAACCTCGGTGCGCGCGGCACGCCGCACGAGATTGATCAGCGCGGTCTGCTGTGCCGGGCTGAGCGGGGCGGAGAGGGCGATGGGCAGCGAATCGGTCATGGTCTCTCTCAGGCTGTGCCGGGCCTGATTGCCACCCGGATGTGACGAATTCAACGCGGCACCTTGGCCGCGCCGGGGGGGCGGGCAGGGCGCAGGGCTATTCGCGGGCGCGCAGCACCCGCGCCGGACGCGCGCGCAGCGGCGTCAGCGCAAAGGCCAGACCGGCAAGCAGCGTGAGCCCCGCCCCGCCCGCCACGATGGCGAGCGCCGAGGGCCAGATCACCGCATAGGGGGTCTCCATGACAAAGCGGCTGACGGCCCAGCCGCCGATGATGCCCGCCCCCAGCGCCACCGTGCCCGCCGCCGCGCCGAGGATCGCCGCGCGCAGCGCCAGCCCGCCCAGGATGCGCGCCCGCGTGGCCCCCAGCACCTTGAGGATCGCCGCCTCGCGCGCACGGTCGCGGGCGTCCGCCGCCGCTGCGCCGATGAGCACGAGGAACCCGGTCAGCAGCGTCACCGAGGCCCCCCAGGACGTGGCCGAGGCGAGGCTCGCCAGCAGATCCGTTACCCGCAACAGCGCGTCGCGGACGTTGATCGCGGTCACGTTGGGGTGGCGGTCGGTCACGTCGCGCAGGATCGCCTCTTCGGTCGCCGCATCATCGGCATAGACGGTCGCGATGAAGCTGTGCGGCGCGCCCGCCAGCGCCGAGGGGTTCATCAGCATGACGAACCCCATGCCGACGCTCGAGAAATCCACCTCGCGCAGCGAGGTGATCGGCGCGGTGATGTCGCGCCCCAGGATGTTGACGGTGATCTCGTCGCCGATGCCGATGCCCATTTCCGCCGCTTCCTCGGCGGCAAAGCTGAGTTGCGGCGGCCCGGTATAGCCTTCGCCCCACCACGCCCCCGCGGTCAGCGTGGTGCGCGCGGGCAGGGTTTCGGCATAGCTCACCGCGCGGTCGCCCTCGACCACCCAGTGCCCCGGCGCGACCTCGCGCGCGGGGCGGTCGTTGATACGGCTGATGATGCCGCGCAGCATCGGCGCGTGATCGACGCGGGAGACGCCCGGGTCGCCCTCCAGCCGGTCGAGGAACCAGTCCATCTGGCCCTTTTGCAGATCGACGAAGAAGAAGGAGGGCGCGCGGTCGGGCAGGTCGGCG
>CAJXKX010000375.1 GCA_913055965.1 uncultured Roseovarius sp. | reverse complement strand
CGGTTGAACATCTTGCCCGCCTCCTGCGAAGTGGCGTCCAGCAAGATAAAATTTTCACACGCCTCCATCGATATGGTTTGCCACTCCGCTGCGGGTTCGACTTCAGTTGCCGGGTAGACCACTCCCGCATCCGCCCTCTCGAGTATTTTTTCCAGTACTTGATCCGGATGCACACGACTCCAGACGATACGCTCGACCAGCCCATGCGTGGCGCTGGTTGCAGACAATGCCACAGCGCCCGTATTACTGGGACGGTCGAGCTCCCGCTCATGGGTCAGCAGAATAATTTTCATAGCACGCGGCCAGAATCCGCTCAGCCCTGCAGATGACGGGTGATATCCAGCATGCGGTTGGCGAAGCCCCATTCGTTATCAAACCAGATCAGCACCTTTACCAGTTTGCCGCCGGCCACCCGTGTCTGGCTGGCATCGACGATGCCGGAGCGCGGGTCGTGGTTGTAGTCCGAGGACACCAGCGGCCCTTCCTCGTAGCCCAGCACGCCCTTCAGCTCGCCCTCGGCGGCGGCCTTCATCGCGGCGTTCTTCTCGGCGCTCTCGACCCTGCGCACCGTCGCGCAGACCTCGCCCGCGGTGCAGGCGGCGGGCCGGTTTCTGTCGGGGCAGCGACCGGGCCGGCGCTATGCCGCGCTGACGGTGGGCGGGCAGGGCTTTGCGCTCTTGCTGAATTACGGCGCGCTGCAACTGCTGGGCGGGCTGGCGCTCGCGAATGCCGGGGCCGAACCCGACGCCGAGGTGCGCGGCCATCGCATCCGGCGGATGTTGCTGGCCATCCAGCGCGCCTTTGTCTCGACGCTGCCATGGTCGCCGCTGTCCTTTGCCATGGCGATATCGATCAGCGTCGTTCCCGGTGCGACCTGGGCGCAGGCGCTGGGGCCGGGGCTGGTGTCGTCGGCGCTGCTTGCCGGGCTGGGATGGGGGCTCGACACCGCCTTCAAGCCGCGGCTGCGGGCTGTGCCGCAGCGGCAGGAGCCCGAGGGCTCCTGGGCGCTGATGCTGCCGCTTCTGGGGCTGCTGGCGGTGCTGGTGGTCAGTGTCGGCACGCTGTCGGCGCTCAGCGATGTTCGGATCGTCGGGCTGGTGGTGGCAATCGTGCCGGTGATCGCGCTGGTCTGGATGGTGATCCAGCACCGGGCGGATCGCCCGCTGCGGTCGGTGGCGCGGCGGACCGGCGATTACGTGGTCAGGGAATTGCCCGGCTATCGCGGCGAACTCACGCTGCTGATGATGGCCGGGTATATCGGCACCGTGGGCTCCGCGCTGCTCGCGCCGCTCATGCAGCGTGTCGGGTGGGACCTGTCGGTGCTGCCGCCCTGGGTCATCCTCGTGAGCTTTGTCTGGCTGATCCCGCTGGCCGGACAACTCGGGATGAACCCGATTCTCGCCGTGACGCTGATCGCGCCGCTCATCCCCTCGGCGGAGAGCCTCGGCGTGGCCCCGAGCGCGATCGTCCTGGCGCTGTCCTCGGGCTGGGCGCTGAGCGGGGCGAGTTCGCCCTTCACCGCGACGACGCTGCTGATCGGGTCTTTCGCGGGCATCGGCGCGCTGCGCGTGGGCTGGGTGTGGAACGGGCTCTACACGCTGCTCTGCGCGGTCGCGCTGTCGGTCTGGGTGGTGCTGTTCGCCTTCGTGCTGTGAGCGGTCGGGCGCGTCACGCGCCGTCGCTCATCCGGTAGCAGGACCGCGCCAGCCACTCCGGGTCGATCTCCACGCCCCAGCCCGGCGCGTCGGTGACCGTCGCATGGCCATCGGCGATCCGGTAGGGATCGTTGACGAAGAGGCCCTGCTGCCACGGGTAGTAATCGGCCCCCTCGATCGAGAATTCGAGGTATTTCCCGGCATTCGGGATCGCCCGCAACAGGTGCATGGTGAACAGCGTGACCATCGACAGGTTGGCGCAATGCGGGGTGACGGGAAGCCCCGCATCCGCGGCCATGCGGGCGACGCGCAGCGTCCGCGAAAGCCCGCCGATGTAGCAGATGTCGGGCTGCAGCACATCGACGACGCGCCCCGCGATCATCGTCTGCCATCGCTCCATCATGCAATCCTGCTCGCCGCCGGTGACGTCGATATCCAGCGCCTCGGTCACCGCGCGGGTCTGGTCGAATTCCCAGTAGGGGCAGGGCTCCTCGTAATGGGTGATGCCGTTCTGCTCCAGCATCCGCCCCACCTCGATCGCGCGCGCGGGAGAGTAGCAGGAATTGGCATCGACCAGCAGGGAGACATCGTCGCCCATCGCGCGGCGCACCGCCGGCACGATCTCCTCCGTGCGGCCGGGCCATTCGTCGCGGTCGCGACCGACCTCGGCCCCGATGCGGAACTTGAACGCGTCAAAGCCCCGGTCCTGCCGCAGGCGGGCCAGCCTCTGGGCCTCGTCGTGCGGGGTGATGTCGCGCTTCATCGACGAGGCATAGGCGCGCACGGGCCCCGGCGTGCCGCCGATCAGTTCGCAGACCGGTTTGCCCACGCGCCTGCCCGCCATGTCCCACAGCGCGGTATCGAGCCCGCCCATGGCGCGGCGCAGGTAGGCACCGGGAAACTTGTGCTCGCGGTCGCGCACGATATCCAGCATCGCATCGATGTCGCCGCAGTCCATCCCCAGCGCATGCGGCGCGACCTGCCGGTGCAGCACCTGTGCGGTGATGTCGGCGCAATAGGGCGCGACCTGCCCCCAGCCTTGCGCCCCGTCCTCGGCCGTGGCCCGGACGAAACAGACGAACTCGTTGGAAAAACTCTCTATTCGGGCAAGTTTCATGCGGGTCCAATCCAGATGCCTGCCCGGAATCGGCAGGTTGCGCTTGCAGGCTGGCCAAAAATTGGGATGGTCTGAATATCCATTTCGGGAAGTTTGGCAGACCAATGACCGGAGGAAACGGACGGTGAAACACGCGGCGGGGGCCTTGCTCTCCTCGATCCGGCTCGACCGGTCCTTGCGGCGCAGCGTGAGCGTGCAGCTTTACATGGCGCTGCGCGACATCATCCTGTCGGGCGGTCTGCGGGCGGGTGACCGGTTGCCCGCCACCCGCACGCTGGCGCGCGAGATCGGCGTGTCGCGCACCACCGCGATCGACGCCATCGACCGGCTGGTGGCCGAGGGCATGCTGGTCTCGCGGGTCGGGGCG
>CAJXKX010000374.1 GCA_913055965.1 uncultured Roseovarius sp. | reverse complement strand
GCGCGCGCGAGCGCGCGCTCAATGCTCTGGGCCAGCGCCAGCCCGGTCTGCGGCGTGTTGCTCCGGACGATCTCGCGCAGCGCGGCATCCGCCTGCGCCTCCTTGCCGGTGTCGCGCGCGAGCGCGGCACGCGCGAGCCCCGTCTCGGCATCCGCAGGCGCATCGCCGCCGCGCAGATGCCGCAGGATCGTCTCGGCGGTGCGGTGGTGCCCGGCACCGGCCAGCCGCCTTACCAGCCCCGGCCCGAGCACGCGCCGCAGCCCGTCGGGCAGCGCGAGAAACGACCGCTGCAGCGCCCGGTGATCGAACACCCGCTCCGGCGGCAGGTCCGGCAGTGACAGCAGCGCCCAGAGCACGCCGGGCTCGCCGCAATCGAGCGCCGCGGCAAGCGTGCCCCCGGCGGGCGCAGGCACCCCGTCGACGAGCCGCGCGAGCGCCTGCGCCTCGGCGTGCCCACGCGTTGCCTCCCCCAGCCAGCCGAGCACCTGCCGCGCCTCGGCACCGAACCCGTGATGGATGTAGAGCCGCGCCAGCCGCAGGGCCGTGTCCTCCCGCACGGTGTCGAACTCGCCGAAAAGCGCGGCGTTCAGTTGGCCGATCTCTCGGGCGAGTGGCTGCGTGCCGCCCCAGGACGGCACGTCGAGAAGCGCGGGCGCGGGGCAGCGGCCCGTCGCCTGCGAGGGGAGCGGCGGACCGGGGCGTGCCCGATCCATCCCGGTGGTGATGCGCAGGCCCGGCACCTCGCGCGGGGTTGCGCGCGCTTTGGCCGGGGCGGGCGGCACGGCTGCAGGCGGCACGGCGGCGGGGGGAGCCGACATGCCATCGGGATCGGCAATCGGGCCGGTTCGGGGCCTCCCGCTGTCCGGGACGAGGCTCAGCAGGCCCTGGCTCGCCGCCCGCCCAAGCTGTCGGACCAGATCGTCGCGCATCGCGTCGAGCGCGACATCCGGCGCGGCCGCGCCCGCATCGGGCGGGGTCTCGCGGCGCGGCCCCGGGCGTGCATCGAGCCGTGCGGCGAGCGCCGCGGTGGCCGAGGACGGCCCCGCCCCGAGCGGCATCGCACCGCGCAGGCGCGGCCGGACGGGTGCGGCGGCAGGCGCGGCGGCGGCAGACACGGCGGCGGATGGCGCGCCTATGTCGATCACCAGCATGTCGCCGTCGTGCCAGACGGGCGCGATCCGGCAGTCGCAATCGAGCACGAGATCGAGCCGGTTGCCCGCGCCCGGGTCCGCGATCGCGCGCAGCCGGGCGCGACCGATCCGCGCGAACACGGTGCCCAGATCGAAGCGCAGCCCGTCGCCGTCAAAGAGCAGCGTCGCCCCGCCCTCGCGCGGCACGACCCACCATGCCCGGCGTTCCGGCATGTCGAGCACGATCCGGTCGAAGCCCTCATGCGCCCCCGAGCGCACCGGCACGGTCTGCGCGGCTGCGGGCGGCAGGAGCGCGGCGAGCCACAGCCCGCAACAGGCCGCTAGGCCTCGGGCGCGCGCGGCACCTGTCACGCGGCCTCCTGCCGGGTGGCCCTGAGCGCCTCCTCCAGATCGCCGAAACCGGGGCGGTTATGCGAGGGGGTGTTCTGACGCCCCACCTCGATACAGATATTGGCGGCGTGATTGTGGAGATTGGCCACCAGCACCTCGCGGATGAGCTTGTAGAAATGGGCATCCTCCTCGGTCACGTCACGCAGGCGGCTGGCGAAGGGGCCGACGAACCCGTAGGAGAGAAACACCCCCAGGAATGTCCCGACCAGCGCGCCGCCGATCATCTGCCCGAGGATTTCCGGCGGCTGGTCGATCGAGGCCATCGTCTTGATGACCCCGAGAACGGCGGCGACGATGCCCAGCGCGGGCAGCCCGTCGGCCATGGTCTGGAGTGCATGGCTGGGATGCAGCGCGTGCTGACGGTGCGCCTCCATCCGCTTTTCCAGCACCTCCTCGACCTGATGGGGATCGTCATAGTTCATCGAGGCGGAGCGCAGCGTGTCGCCGATCAGCGAGATCGCCTCGGGATCGGCGAGAATGCGGGGGTAGCGGGCGAAGATGGCCGACTGGGCGGGGGCTTCGATATGCTCCTCGACGGCGACCGGGTTCTGCCGCGCGAGCCGGATCAGGGTGAACAGCAGGCACAGCAGATCGCGGTAATCCCCCGGTTTCCAGCGCGGCCCCCCGAACACGCGTCCGAGGCTGCCGAGCGTCTGCCTGACGGTGGGCAGGTCATTGCTGATGAGAAACGCGCCGATGGCGGCACCGCCGATCATCATCATCTCGAACGGTGCGGCATGCAGGATGATGCCGAGCTTGCCCCCGGCCACGAGATAGCCGCCGAACACCATCCCGAACACCACCAGAATACCGATTATGCCGATCATCGTCCCCTCCGCCTCGCGCGTATCGCCGGTATCGTGCCAGCGCCGGGTTAAGAAAGCCTGACCCCGCGCCGCTCAGTCGCGCGCCGCGTTGCGCCCGGCCAGTACCACGCTCAGCCGGTGCGCCGCCTCGGGCGACAGTCCGGCCATGATCTCCGCCGCTGCCTCGGGCCGCATGCGGGCGAGAAAACCCGAGGCGAATCGCGCGTCCATCTGTTCGAAGAGCGCCGCGGCCTGCTTGGGTTTCATCGTCTCGTAGACGCGGGTGAGCCGCGCGATGTCGTCCTCGGCGGCAGTCTCGGCGATGGCGAGCGTCCGGCGCAGCGAATCCTCCGCCGCCGCCAGTTCCTCGAGCTTGCGGGCGATTTCGGCATCGACGAGCGCCAGCGCCGCACGCCGGTCGGCAAGCGCCGCCTCGTCGGCGTCGAGGCGGGCCTCGCGCGCGGTCATCTCGTCGAGCAGGCGCTGCAGGTCGGCGGGAGGTTCGCAATGGGCGGGGGCGGCGGGCGGGCCCGCGCTGTCCGCCCCGGCGCGCGCCATGGCGTGGCCCACACCATCGCCCGTCCGCACCAGCGCCGAGCACAAGAGCAGAGCCGCCACCGCCGCAAGCGGCCCGCGTGCCCGCATCCGTCGTCTCCGCCGCCGCCCGCCCGTCATGCCGCGCCCCCGCCGCCGGACCGGCCGTTATGGCGAAATACCGGGGCCGCGCCATCGGCGGCAGGGCCAGGCGGGGTCTGCGGCGCGGGCGGCGGCGGGGCCTGCGGCTCGGGCAGGTCGT
>CAJXKX010000373.1 GCA_913055965.1 uncultured Roseovarius sp. | reverse complement strand
CGTCGAACGGGGTCTCGGGCATGTGGGCGCGGTCGGTCAGGATCGCGAGGCGCAGCCCCTCGGGCAGGTCGGGCAGCAGGTCGGCCACCAGCGGCACGAAGGTGAGGTCGAGAAACAGCAGCCGGTCGCCCGCATGGGCGATGATGTAGAGCAGTTGTTCGCGCGCGAGGCGGGGGTTGATCGTGTGGCACACCGCGCCGATCCCGGCGGTGGCATAGTATATCTCGAAATGGCGGTGCCCGTTCCAGGCGAGGGTCGCCACGCGGTCGCCGGGCGCGATGCCGAGGCCGGTCAGGGCATGGGCAAGCTGCGCGCTGCGCGCCAGCGTCTGCGGATAGCTCTGGCGGTGCAGATCGCCCTCGACCCGCGCCGAGACGATGCCCTCGTCTCGGTGCGCCTCTGCCGCGTGGCGCAGGATGTCGATGATCCTCAGGTCGCGGTGCATCATCAGGCCGTGCATCGCGCTCCTCCCTGTGCTGTTTTCCGGGGACGGTTGCACGAAAGGCGGGAGGGATCAATCGCGTGCCCCGTCATCCTCGGGCCTGACCCGGGGATCTCGGGCAGGCTGGGGGACCCTCCGGTCAAGCCTTGGGGTGACTGTGAACTTCACGCGGCAACCGGGCCGCTCTTGACCTTCTCGGCCCGAGCGCGCATGTCCCACGCATCCCCACAGCAGGAGTGCCGCCATGCCCCTCGACCGTTCCATCAAGATCGCGCCGTCGATCCTCTCGGCGGATTTCGCCAATTTCGGGGCCGAAATCCGGGCGATCGAGGATCAGGGCTGCGACTGGGTGCATGTGGATGTGATGGACGGGCATTTCGTGCCCAACCTCACCTTTGGCCCGCCGCTCTGCGCCGCGATCCGCCCGCATATCAGGACGGTGATGGATGTGCATCTGATGATCGCGCCGGTCGATCCCTATATCGACGCGTTCGCGCAGGCGGGCGCGGATGTGCTGACCGCCCATCTCGAGGCGGGGCCGCACATCCACCGCACCTTGCAGGCCATTCGCGGTGCCGGGTGCAAGGCGGGGCTGGCGCTCAATCCCGGCACCGGGATTGACGCGGTGGAGCATCTGCTGGACATGATCGACCTTGTCTGCGTGATGACGGTGAATCCGGGCTTTGGCGGGCAGAAATTCATCCACAGCCAGATCGACAAGGTGCGATCCTTGCGCGCGATGATCGGCGACCGGCCCATCCATATCGAGATCGACGGCGGCATCACGCCCGAGACAGCCCCCCTGATGGCCGCCGCCGGGGCGGATGTGCTGGTGGCGGGATCGGCGGTGTTCAAGGGCGGCAGCGTCGACAACCCGGGCGTTTACGGCGAGAATATCCGCAGCATCCGCCACGCTGCCGAGGCCGCGACCGGTGCCATGGCATGAACGGGGGCCTGAGCCGCGCGGTCGTCTTCGATCTCGACGGCACGCTCATCGACAGCGCGCCCGACATTCACGCCGCCGCCAACACCCTGATGGCGCGGCACGGCTTCGCGCCCTTCACGCCCGCCGAGACGCGCAGCTTCATCGGCAGCGGCGTGCCGCATTTCATCACCTGCTGCCTGCGGGCGCGCGACCGGGCCGGGGATGCCGCGCTGCGCGCGCAGCTGATCGGGGAATTCATCGACCTCTACGAGACGGCGGTGACGCTGACCACGGTCTATCCCGGCGTGGCCGGGGCGCTCGAGGCGCTGGCGTCAGCACCTTATGCGCTGGGCCTTTGCACCAACAAGCCCGCCGGACCTGCCCGCGCCGTGCTGGCGCATCTGCGGCTCGATGCGCATTTCCCGGTGGTGATCGGCGGCGACAGCCTGAGCGTGCGCAAGCCCGATCCGGCGCCGTTGCAGGCGGCGGTGGCGGGGCTGGGCGCGCGCGACGTGGTCTATGTGGGCGACAGCGAGGTGGATGCCGAGACGGCGGCGCGGGCGGGGCTGCCCTTTGCGCTCTATACCGAGGGGTATCGCAAGGGGCCGGTGGACGCGATCCCCCATGACCGCGCCTTTGCCGATTTCGGCGAGTTGCCGGGCATCGTGGCGGAGCTGCTGTCATGAAGACCCGGCTGACCGAGGCGTTCGGGCTGGAGCATCCGATCATCTCGGCCCCGATGGCGATGGCGGCGGGGGGCAGGCTCGCGGCGGCGGTCAGCCATGCCGGGGGGTTGGGCCTGATCGGCGGCGGCTATGGCGATCCCGGCTGGATCGAGGAGGCCTTTGCCGAGGCGGGGAACGCGCGTGTGGGCTGCGGGTTCATCACCTGGAAGATGGCCGAGAATCCGGGCGTTCTGGAGCAGGTGCTGGCGCGCGACCCGGCGGCGCTGTGCCTGTCCTTCGGCGACCCCGCGCCCTTTGCCCCGCGCGTCGCCGCGGCGGGCGTGCCGCTGATCGCGCAGGTGCAGACGCTGCGCGACGCGCAGCGCGCGGCGGAGTGCGGCGCGCGGGTGATCGTGGCGCAGGGCAGCGAGGCGGGCGGGCATGGCGAGCGGCGCGGCACGATCACGCTGGTGCCAGAGGTGGCCGACTGGCTGGCGGGCCATAGCCCCGGGACGCTGCTCGTGGCGGCGGGCGGGATCGCCGATGGCCGGGGGCTGGCGGCGGCGCTGATGCTGGGGGCGGATGGCGTGCTGGTGGGCTCGCGGCTCTGGTCCTCGGAAGAGGCGCAGGTGAGCGTGGCGATGACCGACGCCGCGATCGCCGCCACCGGGGATCAGACCATCCGCTCGACCGTGATGGATGCCGCGCGCGGCCTGCGCTGGCCCGGCCGCTATACCGCGCGGGTGCTGCGCAACAAGGTGACGGAGCGCTGGCACGACGACCCCGAGGGCCTGCGCGCCGATGCCGTCGCGCGGGCGGACTGGGCGGCGGGCTGGGCCGGGGGCGACCCGGAGCGCGCCAATACCTTCGTCGGCGAGGCCACGGGGCTGATCCATGACCGCCCGCCGGTGGCCGATCTGCTTGCGCGGATCAGCGGTGAGGCCACGGCGCTCTTGGCGGGGGGGCCGCGGGGGTTCGGAAATTGACGGATATTGCCCGGGGATGATCCGGCCTGTCCTGCTGCGGGAGGGCTGTGCAGGGGGGCGTGACTGGCCTGAAGCGGTCCTTCAGGCCCTGACACCAATGCGCGGAATCGAGGGGCCGAAGGCACC
>CAJXKX010000372.1 GCA_913055965.1 uncultured Roseovarius sp. | reverse complement strand
ATCGCCCTTTCGCAAGCCCCGGCTTTGCGCTATGCGCGCGGGCATGAACAAGAGCACCCCAGAGGGCGAGCGCATCGCCAAGGTCATCGCCCGCGCAGGGATCGCCAGCCGCCGCGAGGCCGAGCGCCTGATCGCGGCGGGCCGCGTGACCGTGAACGGCACGAGGATCGCCTCGCCCGCGCTCAACGTCACCGCCGCCGACAGGATCACGGTGGATGGCCGCGCCCTGGACGCGCCCGAGCCGCCTCGGCTCTGGCTCTATCACAAGCCGCGCGGCCTCGTGACCACCAACCGCGACGAGCAGGGCCGCCCCACCATCTACGACGACCTGCCCGAGGACATGCCCCGAGTCATGAGCGTGGGCCGGCTCGACATCAATTCCGAGGGGCTTCTGCTACTGACCAACGATGGCGGGCTCAAGCGGCGGATGGAACTGCCCGCGACGGGCTGGCTGCGCCGCTACCGCGTCCGGGTCAACGGCACGCCCGAGGATGCCAGCTTCGAGCCGCTGCGGCGGGGGCTGACGCTCGGGGCCGAACGGTTCCAGCCGATGACCGTCACGCTCGACCGGCAGAAGGGGGCCAATGCCTGGGTCACGGTGGCGATCCGCGAGGGCAAGAACCGCGAGGTGCGCCGCGCGATGGAGGCGGTGGGCCTGATCGTCAACCGGCTGATCCGGCTGTCCTACGGCCCCTTCCAACTTGGCAATCTCAAGCCCGGCGCGGTCGAGGAAATCCGCCCCCGCGTTCTGCGCGACCAGCTGGGGCTGAAGGACGAGGGCGACGGCAAGGACGACAAGCCCCCTGCCAAACCCAGACCCAGACCGCAGCGCCGCCGCCGCTCCTGATTTCTTCTTGGGGGAAATACCCCGGGGGTGTGGGGGCTGGCCCCCACATAAGCTGCGTGTGGGGGCTGGCCCCCACCCCGCTCTCAGATTTCGATGGGCTCCATCACCTGCGGCTCGATCACGTCCACGCCGGGCAGGCCCCTGGCCAGCACCTCGGCGGATTGTTCGAGCAGCGGGAAAGTTCGGTAATGGCAGGGGATCACCGTCTTGAAATCGAAGAAGGTCTTCGCGGCATAGGCCGCGCGCGTCATGTCCATGGTGAAATGCCCGCCCGCGCAGAGGATGCCGATATCGGGGGCGTGCAGATCGTTGAACACACCCATATCGGCCATCACGTCGGTATCGCCCGACACGTAGATCACGTGGCCCTCGCCCGCGATCATGTAGCCGCATTCGCTGCCCGTCACCTGTGGTCCCTGCGGCGTGGCGATGGAGGTGGAATGCGTGGCATGGACCATCGTCACCTTCACGCCGCCCAGGTCGACGGTGCCGCCCTTGTTGAAGCCCACGGTCTCGATCTCTTCGGTCTCGGCCCAGTACGACATCAGGTCGAACTGGCCCACCACCGGCACGCCCAGCCGTTTGGCCAGCGGCAAGAGGCCGCTCACGTGGTCGAAATGGGCATGGGTGACGAGGATATGGGTGGCCCCCGCCGTCGCCGCCGCGTGGTGCTCCTCGGGCAGCATCGGGTTGCCGTCGAGCCAGGGGTCGATCAGCAGGACCTGCCCGCCGATCTCGATGCGGAACGAGGCGTGGCCGAGCCAGGTGATGCGCATTTTGGTCTCCTTCGCTGTTTTCCGGGCAGAGAGTAACAGGCTTGGGCCGCGAGGGAAGGGGCCACCGCTTGCCTCTGCGCGCGGGCAGGGGTAAACGCGACGCGACCCGAACATGGAGAGGCCCATGTCTATAGATACCGAGACCGCCGCCCGCGTGGCCAGGCTCGCGCGCATCCGCGTGGACGAGGAGGCGCTGCCCGCGCTGGCGCAGGAATTCAACCCCATCCTCGGCTTCATCGAGCAGCTGGGCGAGGTGGATGTCGAGGGGGTGGAGCCGATGACCAGCGTCACGCCCATGCGTCTCAAGCGGCGCAACGACGAGGTGAGCGCGGGCGGCATGCAGGACAAGGTCCTGTCGAACGCGCCGGATGCGCGCGAGGGGTTCTTTGCGGTGCCGAAGGTGGTGGAGTGATGGCCGATCTCAACCGGATGACGATCGCCGAGGCGCGCGACGCGCTGCGCAAGGGCGAGGTGACGAGCGTGGAGTTGACCGAGGCGTGCCTTGCCGCCGCCGAGACGGCGGGGGCGCTCAACGCCTATGTCCACCACACACCCGATCTGGCGCGCGCGCAGGCGCGTGCGGCGGATGAGCGGATCAAGGCGGGCGACGCGCCCGCGATGTGCGGCATCCCGCTGGGGATCAAGGACCTGTTCTGCACCAAGGGGGTGCCGTCCCAGGCGGCGAGCCGCATCCTCGACGGGTTTCGCCCCGAATACGAATCGACCGTGACGCAGAACCTTTTCGACGCGGGCGCGGTGATGCTGGGCAAGCTCAACATGGACGAGTTCGCCATGGGCTCGAGCAACGAGACCTCGTGCTACGGCAATGCCGTCAATCCGTGGCGGCGCGGCAATGACGAGACGGCGCTCACCCCCGGCGGCTCGTCGGGCGGATCGGCCAGCGCCGTGGCCGCCGATCTCTGCCTTGCCGCGACCGGCACCGATACCGGCGGCTCGATCCGCCAGCCCGCGGCCTTTGCCGGCATCACGGGCATCAAGCCCACCTATGGGCGCTGCTCGCGCTGGGGCATCGTGGCCTTTGCCTCGTCGCTCGATCAGGCCGGGCCGATGACCAAATCGGTGCGCGATGCCGCCATCATGCTGAGTGCCATGAGCGGCCACGACCCCAAGGACAGCACCTCGGCGGATTATCCCGTTCCGGACTTCGAGGCGGCCCTTTCGGGGGATATCCGGGGTAAGGTGATCGGGATTCCGAAAGAGTACCGGATGGAGGGCATGCCCGCCGAGATCGAGGCGCTGTGGTCCGACGGGGCGGACATGCTGCGCGACGCAGGCGCCGAGATCCGCGACATCAGCCTGCCGCACACCAAATACGCGCTGCCCGCCTATTACGTGATCGCGCCCGCCGAGGCCTCCTCGAACCTCGCGCGTTATGACGGGGTGCGCTATGGCCATCGGGCGAAACTGGCGCAGGGCGACGGCATCACCGAGATGTACGAGAAGACCCGCGCCGAGGGCTTCGGCCACGAGGTGCAGCGCCGGGTGATGGTGGGCACCTATGTGCTCTCGG
>CAJXKX010000371.1 GCA_913055965.1 uncultured Roseovarius sp. | reverse complement strand
CCCGATGGGCTCGACATCCTCGTGCGCGATCAGCGCCCGCGCCAGCGGTTCGGCCTGTTCCCCGGCCACGGAAATCTCGTAGCCGTCCTCGCCGGTATAGCCCGAGCGCGACACCCAAAGCGCGCCGAAATCCGACGCGAGCACGGCCACATCCATGAACCGCATCGCCGCGACCCCTGGCACCAGCGCCTCGAGCACGGCCTCGGCGGCGGGGCCCTGCAGCGCAAGGAGCGCGCGGTCGGTGATCTCCTCGACCTCGACGCCCGCCAGATGCGCGCGCAGATGCGCGATGTCCTCGGCCTTGCAGGCGGCATTGACCACAACGAACATGTGATCGCCGCGATTGGCCAGCATCAGGTCATCGAGGATGCCGCCCGCGTCATCGGTGAAGAAGCCATAGCGCTGCCGCCCCTCGCCGAGACCCAGCAGATCGACCGGCACCAGCCCTTCCATCGCGGAGGCGACGGCGGCATACCCGCCCCGCGCGCGCAGGATCACCTGCCCCATGTGGCTCACATCGAAGAGCCCGGCACGGGCCCGGCAATGCAGATGTTCCCTGAGCACGCCGGGCGGGTATTGCACCGGCATCTCGTAGCCCGCGAAGGGCACCATCCGGGCCTCCAGCGCGTGGTGCAGCGCGTTGAGCGGCGTGACGTTCAGATCGGACACTCGCAAGGCCCTCCTTCGGTTCGCGGGCCGGGGGTGTGACGATCTCACCGGCACCGATGGCGCACATGGCCGCAAACGGCACAGTGCCTCGATGCCCCCTCTGTCCTTTCGCCTGAGATCGCTATCCCTTCGGCGCCCCGCATGCGGGGTCTCTCCAGAGTGTCGTCGGTCGCGCAGGTCCTTGAGCCTGAGAGTTTCCGGGGCGGTTGCTCCTTCGGCACCGGCATGGCCGGTTCTCCCTGACGCGATGTGGTGGACGCTAGTATACCGCGCGCCGCCGATCAAGCCTGTTTGAGGCAGGCCGGCGCGCAAAAAATGGTGAGCAGCGCATCGTTGCCGCAGACCAGTTCGTCGAGCGTCACCTCGTCGAGCCGGGCATAGAACGCCTCGACCGCCTCGGTCAGCGCGTGGCGCAGGCGACAGGCTTCGGTCAGCGGGCAGGTATTGTCGACATCGGCGAAGCATTCGGCGACCGGCACGTTCTCCTCGAGCTTGCGGAACACCTCGCCGACCGAGATCGTGGCCATGGGGCGGCCCAGCGTCACCCCGCCGGTGCGCCCGCGCTGCGTGCGCAGGAAGCCAAGCTGCCCGAGCCGGTTGACGATCTGCGCCAGATGGCTCTCGGAAATGTTGCACCGTTCGGCGATCTCGGTCTTGGTGACCAGCCGGTCGGGGTTGACCGCGCAGAACATCAGCAGCCTGATGGCGATGTTGGTCCGTTTCGTGATCCGCATGTATCCGGGCCCCTGCTTGCACCTGCCCGAGTTTCACAAGACTGTGGCGGGCAGCCTTGACACAAATCAACCGGAGGCCAAAAACCTTGGTTCGGCATGCATATTTCTTTGGCTACGGCAGCCTCGTGAACCGCGCGACCCACCGATTCGACGAGGCGCACCCGGCGCGGCTGTCGGGATGGCGGCGGGTGTGGCGGCACACCACGCTGCGCCCGGTGGCCTATCTGACCGTGGTGCCCGAACCCGGTGCCGAGATCGACGGGCTGATCGCACCGGTGCCGGGCGCGGACTGGCCCGCGCTCGACGCGCGCGAGGCGGCCTACATGCGCGCGCCCGCCGCGCATCAGGTGCGCCACGACCTGCCCCACGCCCCCGAGATCGCCGTCTACACCATCCCCGAGGGCCATCACGGCGCGCCGACCGAGGCGCATCCGATCCTGCTCAGCTATATCGACGTAGTGGTGCAGGGCTATCTGCGCGAATTCGGCGAGGCGGGCGTTGCGCGGTTCTTCGAGACCACCCATGGCTGGGACGCGCCCATTCTGGATGACCGCGCCGCGCCACGCTACCCGCGCCACCAGGCGCTGAGCGGCGACGAGCGCGCGCTCACCGATTCGCATCTTGAGCGCGTAGGAGTGACGCGGATCGCGGCGATGGAATGACGGAGAGGGTGGGCCTTGAGCGGTCGTTCAGGCCCTGACCCCAATGCGCGGAATCGAGGTGCCGCAGGCACCGCCGCGCAGCGCCCGACCGCCCCCCGGGCGGGCGCTATTGCAACGTCCAGGCCCGCATAATCGTTCAAGTATTTTGCACCATAAAGTGACGACCACAGTCGTTTGAGCGCCCACCCGCGGTCGGGCACTGCGCGGCTTCTCAAGCGACGCGTTCAACGTCCCCTCAAGGCCAGAACCGCGCCCGTCTCCCCGCGTCAGCCCCTGGCCTTGATCACCTGCAGGAGCGGCAGCACGCGGGCCATGTCCGGCCCGTGCGCCTGCCCGGTCAGCGCCTTGCGGAGCGGCATGAAAAGGCCCTTGCCCTTGCGCCCCGTGGCCTCCTTCACCTCGGCGGTCCACCTGCCCCAGGTTCCGGTGTCGTGCGGCCCCTCGGGCAGGAGCGCCAGCGCCTCGGCCACGAATTCCCGGTCCTCGTCGTCGATTACCGGCTCCGCCCCGTCGCGGAACATCGCCCACCACGCCCCCAGATCGCCCAGCGTGGTGATGTTCTCGCGCGTGACCTCCCAGAAAATCGGGGCCAGATCGTCGGGCACGCCAAGCTCCGCAATCGTCCCGGCCACGGCCTCGAAGGGGCGCGCGGCGACGATCCGGGCGGTCAGCGGAAAGAGGTCGCGCTCGTCGAACTTGGTGGGAGCCGCGCCGAACCGCTCGATGTCGAACCCCTCGATCAGTTCGGCCATGTCGGTCCGCAACTCCACCGGATCGGCCGAGCCAAGCCGCGCCATGAGGGACAGCAGCGCCATCGGCTCCACCCCCCGCGCGCGCAGGTCGCGCAGGGAAAGCGTGCCCAGACGTTTGGACAGCGCCTCGCCCTGCGGCCCGGTGAGCAGCGAGTGATGCGCGAATTGCGGGGCCGTGCCGCCCAGCGCGGCGATGATCTGGATCTGCGTCGCGGTGTTGGTCACGTGGTCCGAGCCGCGCACCACATGCGTGACGCCCATCTCCACATCGTCCACGACCGACGCGAGCGTATAGAGCACCTGCCCGTCGCCGCGAATGAGCACCGGGTCCGAGACCGAGGCCGC
>CAJXKX010000370.1 GCA_913055965.1 uncultured Roseovarius sp. | reverse complement strand
CGGCCAGGCCAAATTGCGCCTCGGCAATGCCCTCGGCGGCGGCGAGCCGGTAGAGCCGCGCCGCCTCGGCCGGGTCGCGCGCGACCCCGGTGCCGGTGTCGTACATCACCGCGAGATTGCCCTGCGCCATCGCGTTGCCCTGCTCGGCGGCGCGGCGGTACCATTGCACGGCCTCCGAGGGATTGCGGCGCACACCCGTGCCGTTGGCGAGCATCACGCCGAGATTGTTCTGCGCGGTGGCGTCGCCCTGTTCGGCGGCGCGGCGATACCATTTCGCCGCCTCGGAATCGTTCTCGGCCACGCCCTGCCCGTTGTCGTAGAGCACGCCGAGATTGGACTGCGCCGAGGCGACGCCCTGTTCGGCGGCGCGGCGGTACCATTTGGCGGCCTCGGCATCGTTCTCGGCCACGCCCTGGCCGGTATCGTACATGACCCCGAGATTGCCCTGCGCCTCGGCATGGCCCTGTTCGGCGGCGAGCCGGTAGAGGCGCACCGCCTCGGCATCGTCGCGGCGCACGCCCTCGCCGGTGTCGTACATCACGCCGAGATTGTTCTGGGCCGAGGCGATCCCCTGCTCGGCGGCGCGGCGATACCATTTGGCGGCCTCTGCATCGTCCTCGGCCACGCCGTCGCCCGCGTCGTACATCGCGCCGAGATTGCCCTGCGCCATGGCATGGCCCTGTTCGGCGGCGAGCCGATACCATTTCACCGCCTCGGCATAGTCGCGCGGCACGCCGAAGCCGTTGTCGTGGATCACGCCGAGATTGTATTGCGCATCGGCATAGCCCGCCTCAGCGAGCGGCGTCCATTCGCGCAGCGCCGTGACGAAATCCCCGCGCTGTGCGGCCTCGAGCCCGAGGTCGAAATCCTGGGCGATACCGGTAGCCGGGGTGAGCGTCATCGCGACAATGGCGCAGCGCAAAAGTCTGGTCATGAGAAATCCTCTGAGATTCGCAAGACGTAGGTTAGAGCGCTTTGTGACCGATTTCCACCGCATGCAGGAGGGGGGATCCCGGCGCGGCTGCCACCCCATGCCGCACCGGGGCCGCGATCCGCTCAAAAGCGGTCGAAAACGACCGGTCGGCACCTAGATTGCACGCTAGCATGACCGCACAGGCAGGCGTGGCACGGTGACAACCCCGGCAAACGGGCCCCGATGAAGGCATACGGATGAAGAAGACCGGTCTCGACGCGACGGATATCCGCATTCTCAGCGCGGTGCAGCGGCACGGGCAGCTGAGCAAGACGCGGCTCGCCGAAATCGTCAGCCTCTCGCCCACGCCCTGCTGGGCGCGGCTCGACCGGCTGAAGGCGGCGGGATATATCCGCCACTACCGCGCCGAGATCGCGCTGGAGCGGATCGTCGATTTCACCCGCGTCATCGTCACCGTCTCGCTGATCCATCACCGCCGGGCCGATTTCGACCGGTTCGAGAGCCATATCGCCGGGATCGACGAGATCACCGATTGCGTGGCCACCGGCGGCGGCATGGATTACATCATGACGGTCTATGTGCGCAGCGTCGCCGCCTTCGAGGCGCTGATGGCGGGGCTGCTGGATGCCGAACTCGGGATCGACCGCTACATGACCTATTTCACCACCCGCTCGGTCAAGCACACGCCCCCCGACCTCGCCAAGCTGGCCGCCCTGCCTGCCGCCCGCACCCCGACCGACGCCCCGTGATTCGAGCGCGGCGGGCGCTGCGGGCCGTGCCTGGACCGTTTGGTCTGAACCTGGCCGGAAAAACAGCCCGCACGATCTCTGCATCGCGATTTTTCAGACCGCAGCGAGGCGCATGACGCGTTAGAAGGCCGCTCATCGCAACGCCGCGCGGCCCGGATGGCCGCCGAAACAGATGGGAGGCGAATGACATGGCGCAATCGGGCGATTTCGGCTTCGGCACGCAGATCCGCAAGTCACCGTATTTCGACGCGACCGTAAGATGGGGGGCGCAGGGCTTCTCGGTCTACAACCACATGTATATCCCCCGCGATTTCGGCGATCCGGAACAGAATTTCTGGACCCTCGTCAACGACGCGATCCTGTGCGACGTGGCCGTCGAGCGGCAGGTCGAGATCACCGGGCCGGACGCCGCGCGCTTTACCCAGATGCTGACGCCGCGCGACCTGTCGTCGATGGCGGTGGGGCAGTGCAAATACGTGCTCATCACCAATGCCGAAGGCGGCATCCTCAACGATCCGATCTGCCTGCGGCTGGGCGAGAACCATTTCTGGCTGTCGCTCGCCGACAGCGACATCCTGCTCTGGGCGCAGGGCGTTGCGGTGCATTCGGGGATGGATGTGCAGATCACCGAGCCCGACGTCTCGCCGCTGCAATTGCAGGGGCCGAAATCGGGCGAGATCATGCGCGCGCTCTTCGGCGACGAGATCATGGACCTGCGTTACTACTGGCTGCGCGAGATGGAGCTTGACGGCATCCCGCTGATCGTGTCGCGCACCGGCTGGTCGAGCGAGCTTGGCTACGAGATCTACCTGCGCGACAGCGCCTGCGGCGACGCGCTGTGGGAGCGGATCATGACGGCGGGCCTGCCGTTTGGCCTGAAACCGGGGCACACCTCGACCATCCGCCGCATCGAGGGCGGGATGCTCAGCTATCACGCCGATGCCGACATCCACACCAACCCCTACGAGCTGGGCCTCGACCGGCTGGTGAACGTGGACATGGAGGCCGATTTCATCGGCAAGTTCGCGCTGCGCCGCATCCGCGACAACGGCGTCACGCGGCGGCAGGTGGGCCTGCGGTTGGGCGGCGCGCCGCTTGCCGGGCCCAACACGCGGTTCTGGCCGATCACGGTCGGGGGCGAGACGGTGGGCAAGGTCACCTCGGCGGTCTGGTCGCCGCGGCTGGAGCAGAACATCGCGCTGGCCATGGTCGCCGCCGATCACGCCGCGTTGGGCACCGAACTCGAGGTCTACACGCAATCCGGCCCGGTCGAGGCGACGGTGGTGGAAAAGCCGTTCTTCGACCCCCGGAAACAGATCGCCGTGACCGGCGCGGCGACGGGCTGAAACCGGCGTTCCCTTCAGCGCCATCCCGGATCGTCGCGTCGCGATGGTCCGGGATGGGCCTGTTGCTGCCATTAGGCGCAACGTTTGAGAAGCCGCGCAGCGCCCGACCGCGGGTGGGCGTTCAAACGGTTGTGGTCGCCAC
>CAJXKX010000369.1 GCA_913055965.1 uncultured Roseovarius sp. | reverse complement strand
CGGCGCGACGAGCGCCAGAGCGCTCGCCTGCCACGCGAGAAACGTGCCCGAGACAGCCGCGTATCGCCAGAGCGCGGTCTCGGCCTCGAGACCCTCGGAATACCCGACGGGCAATGCCGGCAGGAGCACCAGCATCCCCGCGAGCAGCGCAGCATGCAGTGCCAGCACCGCACCGAACGCCGCCCGCGGCAGCAGCGGCGGCCCCGAGAGCCGCCGTTCGATCGCCGCCGCGAGAACCAGCGAGAGCGCCGCCAGCAGCGTCACCTTGCTCGTCGTGTGCAGGTACCAGAGCGGCTCGACCGTCTCGCCCCCGCGCAACAGCAACAGGAACCGGCCCTCCGACACTTCGCGCAGCACGGCAAGCTGCACCAGAGCGGCGAGCGCCATCGCAAGGCCGCGATGCCCGGCCAGCGTCGCCAGCCCGCCGAGACCGTCCGCCCGCGACGTCATGACAGCCCCGTCGGCACGTCGAGCAGCAGCGCCATTGCCACGCCGTAGACGACCGCCAGCGCCAGCGCCAGGGCAAGGTCGCGCCCCGAGGACAGGTTCACGACCGTCAGATCATGCGCGAGCGTCTCGTCCTCATGCTCTTCGAGCCGGGCCTCGAGCGCCTGCGCAAAGGACCGCCGCGCCCGGGCCCGCCACGCCCACGCAACCGCCAGCGCGATCACCACCCCACCGGACGCGATCACCAGGGTCGTTGTGTCGCCCAGTGTCCGCACCGCGACCGGCAGGGCAAGCGCCAGGCTGCCCAGCAGCGCGGCCAGACCCGCCACCGAGAGCGCGACCGCGACGCCCGGACGCCGAAGCGCGGGCACCACGAGCCGCAGCCGCCGCTCCAGCGGGCCCTGACGGAGCACCAGGCGAAGCCAGTGCACCAGCGCCAGCCCCGACAGCGCTCCGAACAGCGCCACCGAGAAGAGCGCCGCAAGGCGGATGTTGCGCGGCACCGCGGGCTGCGCCGACCACACGACGCTCCCGCGCGGCGGCACGCCGACCTCGCGCACCGCCTGCGACGCGCCCGACGCCGCAGGGGCGGCCGGTGCCTGCGCCGGGGCGGACCGGCCCAGAGCCGTCTGCGCCAGTTCCGCAACCAGCGCCTCGCGATGCGCCGCAAAAGCCTCGGCCACCAGCCGCTGCTCGATCCGGCCGCGCAGCCGCGCCGGGTCGGCGGGGATAGGCACGGCCTCGTAGAGTCCGATCACCGAAACGCGCCCCGCCTCGCGCATCACGCCCACCCGGCGCCCTGTCTCGGCCATCTCCAGAAGCCGGGCGCGCCGGTCGTCGGGCAGCACCTCGGAGGGCACCCATGCCGTGGCCATGCCCAGCGACAGCCCCTCGCCCTGCATCTCGCCCAGAAGCGTGTCGAGCGCAGCGACCGTCGCCCCTTCCTCCAGCGCCGCCGCGACGCGCGCGCGCGCGGCCTCTCTGGCCGCCTCGCTGCCACCGGCGATGGTGATCTCGACATGGCGAAAGCTGCGCCGCTCCTCGAACAGGCCGGGATTCCCGGCCGCGAACCGCGCGACATCCGCGTCGGTGATCGCGGGCGGGCGGAATTGCGACTGCGCGAAGAACTGGAACAGCACCTGCCGCCGCGCATCGTCGAGCCCGTCGAGCACCGGCTGCGTCAGCCGCCCGGTTTCGCGCCCGTAGTAGTAGTCGATCAGGTACTCGGCGAGCAGCATGTCGCGAATCCTGTCGCGCCGCTCCTCGGGAGGCAGATCGGCATGGGCGTTGGGACGGCCCTCCGCGATGCGATCGACCATGTCCTCGGTGATGACCGACGAGCCGATGATGGCGATCTCGCCCGCGCCGTCCACCGGCTGTGCCGACGCGCCGCGTGACAGCCCGGCCGCATGGCACGCAAGCAGCGCCGCCGCGACGAAATACAGGAGTCTGGTCATCCGTGTCTTCAGACCATGGCGTTGCGGCGGCGCAGCACCAGCCAGACCGCCAGCAGGATCACCGCCCCCGGCCCGAGCGCCCCGCCGTCGATCTCGGGGACGGGCGCGGCAGCGTTGACATAGGCGAAGTGGAAACGGTCGAGGCCATCACCGAAGGCGGAGAACGGTCCGTCAACCGTACCATCATCCTCGAGCTCGATCTGGCTATTCCCGCTGGTGGCGAAGACGAACAAGAGAACGTCCGTCCCCAAGACCAGAGAATCATCCGTCAGGTTGAAGGCAGAGGAGCCCTGCTGGGCGAAATACTGCGTCGCGAACTCCGTAGCGAGGGACCCGTTGCCCCACCACGGTGCATCGTCGATCGTGTCGATATTGGCGGCCCGGGTCGTCGGCCCCTCGAAGAACACCACGTCATAGGTGATCCCGCCCACGGTCACGGGTAACGCCCGCGCCACCGGGGCACCGCCCACATACAGCATCAGAACAAGGACGGGCAGCGCGGCGAGGCAGCGAAAGGCGCGGATCATGAGCATTCCCTTTGGTCCAACATTCCGGAAACGCTACACCGCCGCAATCATACCTGGCCAGTGCAACGGAGGGGCGACCAAGGGCAAGCGCGTGATATCACGCAATTGTGATCCGACGTGGCGACCGCTGCGCCCGACTCCCGGACAACGGCAGGGCGCACGCCACCCTCCGCCCCGACCCATCATTCAGGGCACCCGCGCACGAGGAGCAAGAGACCGAGCGCGGGTGCCTGGGCTCAGAAACAGGGCCGCAGAACGTGGCCGGCATAGACAGCGGCAAGACGCTTCACGGCATCCTCGGGCGGCATCTCCTCGCTCTCGCCGGTGCGGCGCGAGGTGAGTTCCACCACGCCGTTTCTGAGGCCCCGCGGCCCCACGGTGATCCGCCACGGCAGGCCGATCAGGTCCATCGTGGCGAACTTGCCGCCCGCGCGCTCGTCGCGGTCGTCGTAGAGCGGCTCCAGCCCCAACGCCGTCATCGCGCCATAGAGCGCGTCGCAGGCGGCGTCGGCCTCGGCATCGCCCTGCTTGAGGTTGACGATGCCTGCATGAAAGGGGGTGACCCCCTCGGGCCAGATGATGCCCTTGTCGTCGTGGCTCGCCTCGATGATCGCGCCGACGAGGCGGCTCACCCCGATGCCGTGGCTGCCCATGTGGACCGGCACGGGCTTGCCGTCGGGGCCCTGCACGGTGGCCCCCATCGGCTCGGAATACTTGGTTCCGAAATAGAAGATCTGCCCCACC
>CAJXKX010000368.1 GCA_913055965.1 uncultured Roseovarius sp. | reverse complement strand
TCGATCGCCGCGCGGATCTCCTTGGGGGCGCTCTCCTTGTAGAACGTCGAGATCGCCCCGTTGTGGGGAAGCTCCATGCGCACCTCCGTTGCCTGTCCGGCCAGTATGGCTATTTGACCCCGGCGCGCAACGCCGCGCGGTCGATGGCGGCGATGGTTTCGTCGCGTGCCACGTGGTGGGGCATGTGGCCCACGCCGTCCAGCACGGTGAGGTTGCCGTTCTGCACCTCGTCGACCAAGGGCTCGGAATGGATGGACAGGCCCACCGTGGTGTCGGCGGTGCCGTGGACGATCTCGACCGGCACGCCAATGGCGTCATAGCGGGTATGAAGCGCCTCGATCTCGGCCAGCAGACCGGCGCGCTGCAGTGCGTTCTCGCGCAGGGTGTCGCGGCGCAGCGTGAGGCCGGGGCCGACATGCCTGAGGTATCCCTCGGGCGGCTCCTGCGGCGCGAAGATCTCGGCCACGGCGCCCTGCACGTAGCTGTCGGGTACCCAGGCGGTGATCAGCGGCGCCGCGAGCGGCCCCAGCACCGGATGCGACAGCACCTTGTAGAGCGTGGGCAGGGCGCTCTCCCAGGGCTTGGCCGCGCCCGCGACCGACACGAGCGCCGAGAGGGTTTTAGGCCGCGTCACCGCCCAGGCAAGCGCCACCGCGCCGCCATAGCTGTGGCCCAGCACGATGGGGCGCCGGGCCCCGAGCGCCGCTGCCGCCCCCTGCAGCAGCGCCGCCTGTTCGGTGATGGTGGCTCCGCCCGTGCCCATCCGCGCGGTATGGCCCAGACCGGGCCGGTCGAGCACGATCACCCGGTAGGCCCCGGCGAGCGCCGGAGCGAGGTGATAGGTCATGTCGCGGGTGTTGCCCGAGGCCCCGTGGATCAGCACCAGGTCGGGGACCGAGCCGTCCTCGGGGCCCATCACGACGGCGTGGACGCGGGTGCCGTCCACGGTCACGAACTGCCCCCGGGGCGGCCATTCGGCCTCGGCGCGGGTCTCGTGGGCGCGGGCCTTCCACAGCGTGACCGCCGTCAGTGCCGCAACGAGCGCGAACAGGACGAGCGCCAGCTTCATCCGCTCAGGCCCGCAGGTCGGTCGATTCGACGCCGATCCGCGCGCTGTCATAGGGCGTGGTCTGGTAGATCTCGGAAATCCAGTTGCCGTAGAGCAGATGCGCATGGCTGCGCCAGCGGTTGGAGGGCGGGCGCGCGGGGTCGTCCTCGGGGTAGTAGTTGCAGGGCACGTTTATCGGCGTGCCGTTCGCCACGTCGCGATCGTATTCCTGCTTGAGCGTGTCGCTGTCATATTCGAAATGGTTGAAGATGTAGAGCGCCCGGCGCGGCGTGTCCTGCACGAGGCAGGGGCCGACCGCGTCGCTGTCGAGCAGGATGTCGAGCCCCGGAACCGCCTCGATCTCGGTGCGCTTCATCTCGGTCCAGCGGCTGACGGGGATCACGCAATCGTCGGAAAAGCCGCGCAGGTAGGGCGAAGCGGGAGCCATGTTGCGGTGCCGGAAACAGCCGAAGGCCTTGGCCGGCAGCATGTGTTTCCGCACTCCGTGGAAATGGTTGATCATCGCCATCCCGCCCCAGCATACGCCAAAGGTGGAATGCACGTTGGTCTGCGTCCAGTCGAAGACGCGGCGCAATTCGTCCCAATAGGTGACGGCGTCGAACTCGAGATGCTCGATCGGCGCGCCGGTGATGATCAGCCCGTCATACTTGTCGCCCGCCTCTGCCACTTCGGCGAAGGGGCGGTAGAAGCTCTCCATGTGGTCGGCGGAGGTGGTCTTGGAATGGTGCTCGGTCATGCGGATCAGGTCGAGCTCGATCTGCAGCGGCGTGGCCCCGATGAGGCGGGCGAACTGCGTCTCGGTCTGGATTTTCCTGGGCATGAGGTTCAAGAGGCCGATGCGCAGCGGCCGGATATCCTGACGCGCGGCCTGGTCCGGGTCCATCACCATCACGCCCTCACGCTTGAGCACGGCATGGGCGGGCAGGTTGGCGGGAATCTTGATGGGCATGGCGGGCGGTCCTCGGGGTGTCAGTCGGCGCGGCGCTCGATGGCGGTGGCGATGAGCGCGTCGAAGCGCACGGCGTCGGTGGCCTGCGCCACCTCGTCGGCGGTGACGCGCACGCCCCATTTCGCCATCGCCTCGTAGCGCGGCTGGCGGTGGGCGAGCGCGCGCGCATAGGTCCAGCGGATGAAGGCGTCGGGATCGACCTCGTGGGCCTCGCAGGTGTGTTCGCGCAGGTATGCCTCCCACATCCGGGCGAGGAACTCGGGCTGATAGGCCATCGGCTTGGGGGCGCGGTCGAAGCGGCGGATCAGCTCGGCGGTGTGCGCCTCGGACCCTTCGATATAGACAAGCAGGCAGTGGCGCGAGAGTTCGGTCAGGAGCGGATCGTCGGGATCGTCCCCGTCCACCCATTCGCAGATCGAGCCGCCGGTGTCGCAGATGAAATGCGGATAGCCATAGAGCCGCTCGGCGCGCTCGATGAAATAGCCGGTATCCATCAGCGCGTTGATCTCGGCCTGGCGGAATTGCTCCTGGCGGCGGCGGTATTCCTCGATGGGCATGCCACCCTTTGAGGGATCGCCCGGCTTGCCCAGATAGGTCGAGACCGGGGCGAGGTTGTGAAAGGTGATGTTGGAGCCGATATAGATCGAATCCGACAACAGCAGGTCGCGCAGGAACGGCACCTGCATGGCGTGCGCCTTGGCGTTGTCGACGATAAGCTCGCCCATGTAGCGGGTGCCGATGCGGTAATCGATCGAGTAGTGGAACCAGTCGGCTTCCGCGCGCAGCATCGCGGCGATCCGGGTCTTGCCAAGGCCGGACATGCCGAAAAGCGCCACGGCCTTCTGCGGCGCGCCCAGATACTCTTCAGCCGTCCGGTAGATCATGGCTCACCCCCGCTGCGATGGGCATGTCTCTAGCGACAGGCGCGGGCCTTGCCAAGCGCCGCCTCAGCGGCTGCAGGCGCAGTCGACGCAGAAGGGGGCGGCGGGGTCGAGGCGCAGGCGCTTCTCGCCGATCTCTTCGCCGGGCTGACCGTCGCGCTGGTCGCCCTGCCGCTGTCGATCGCGATCGCCATCGCGTCCGGCGCCGAACCCGGCGCCGGCTTGACGATCAACGACACGATGGTGCTGGAATTCAACGACGTCACCGACAAGGACGGTCTCGGCGTGTTCGAGTCC
>CAJXKX010000367.1 GCA_913055965.1 uncultured Roseovarius sp. | reverse complement strand
CCGGCATCGCGCCCGCCAGCCGCTTGATGAACATGTCCTCGAGCGCGAAGCCGGCCATCGCCAGCACCATCAGCACGCTGCCGCGCAGGTTCTCCATCGCCGGGGCCTTTCCTGAGAGGGGTCGCCCCCTCTTGGCACAGCCCGCGCCCGGGCGAAAGCCGCCGCGTTACGACAGCACCACGATGCCGCTGTGCTTGGCCTTGTGCTCGGGCTCCACATGGATCGTCACCCTTGCATCGGGCAGCGCCTCCATCAGCGCCGCCTCGATCCGGTCGCACAGGGTGTGCGCGGCCTCCACCGTGGTCTCGCCCGGCACCACGAGGTGAAACTCTATGAAGGTGACGGGCCCGGCATGGCGCGTGCGCAGGTCATGCGCTTCGAGCGCGGTGCAGCCCTCGGCGCTCTGGGCGATGATGCGGCGGATGCGCTCGAGCTCGGCATCGGACACCGCCTCGTCCATCAGCCCGCTGAGCGAGCCGCGGATCACCACCCAGCCGGACCACAGGATGTTGAGCGCCACCAGCACCGCCAGCGCCGGGTCGAGCACCCACCACCCGGTCAGCACCGCCAGCGCGACCCCCGCCAGCACCCCCACCGACGAGACCACGTCGGTCGCGAGGTGCCGCCCGTCTGCCACCAGCGCGGGCGAGCGGTGCCGCCGCCCCGCGCGGATCAGCACGAGGGCCCAAACCCCGTTGATCAGCCCCGCCCCGGCATTGACCGCAAGCCCGAGCCACGGCGCATCGAGCGGGCGCGGGGCCATCA
Source organism: uncultured Roseovarius sp. (assembly GCA_913055965.1). Lineage (GTDB taxonomy): Bacteria > Pseudomonadota > Alphaproteobacteria > Rhodobacterales > Rhodobacteraceae > Roseovarius. Next base: position 2,432 of record CAJXKX010000367.1, on the reverse strand, counting down.
GCCCGTCCCACGCCTCGCGCAGGATGAAGAGCGCGGCGAGCACGATCAGCACGCCTTCGAGCACCGCCGAGAAGAATTCCGCCTTGTGGTGGCCGAACGGATGATTGGCATCCGCCGGGCGGCGTGCCACGCGCAGCGCCACGATCACGGCGAGCGCGGTGGCGACGTTGACCACGCTTTCCAGCGCGTCCGACAGCAGCGCGACCGATCCGGTCACGCGCCAAGCCCGCAGCTTGAGCGCCAGCACGCCCAGCCCGACGATCACGCTGCCGATGGCCAGCCGCATCACCCGGTCCATGGCCCGCATTACCCCTTGTCCTTGCGCGGCACGTCCTTGCGCGGCATCCCGTAGAGCTCCAGCCGGTGCCCCACCAGCCGGTAGCCTAGCTTTTCGGCGATCCGCTCCTGCAGCGCCTCGATATCGGGATCGACGAATTCGATCACCTCGCCCGACGCCATGTCGATCAGGTGGTCGTGATGGGCGCGCTCGGCATCCTCGTAGCGGGCGCGCCCGTCGCCGAATTCCAGCTTGTCGAGAATGCCCGCCTCTTCCAGCAGCTTGACCGTGCGATAGACCGTGGCGATCGAGATCTTCGGGTCGCGCGCGGCGGCGCGGGCGTGCAGTTCCTCGACATCGGGGTGATCGTCGGACATCTCGAGCACGCGGGCGATGGTGCGCCGCTGCCCGGTCATCCTCAGCCCCCTGGCCGCGCAGCGCTGGGTGATGGTGTCGCGCATCGCACGCCTCCGCTTGGCTCCCGGGCGTTTCCTTATCGTCCCGGGGGGCGCAATTCCACCGTTTTCGCGGGCAACCCGCTCAGTAGAGCCCGCCCGAGGACATCGAGCCGAAAGACGCCTTGTCGCCCACCTGCGCCTTCTCGCCCGTCGAGGTGGTCACCTCCTGCACCGCCTCGTGCTCGCCGGGCTGGTAGAGGTCGAGATCGTCGCCCATCGCGAAGCCGCCGTCGAAGCTCACGCCGAAGATCGGCTCTTCGCCGTCACGGAAATACTCGGCCACCACATGCGCGCCCTCCTCCTCGTCCGAAAGCCGCGCGCCGGTGAATCGGTCGATCTTGATGAACTGCCCGCCGGGCGGCACGTCGAACGGCCCGCCACCGAATTTCTCGACCGCCTCGGTCATGAATTCCTGGAACACCGGCCCGCACATCGACGAGCCGTAGGCGCTGCGCCCCAGCCCGCGCGGCTGGTCATGGCCGATATAGCAGCCCGCCGCGATGTTGCTGGTAAAGCCCACGAACCAGACGTCGCGCGCGTCGTTGGTGGTGCCGGTCTTGCCCGCGGCGGGCACCGGCAGGTTGATCACCCCCGACGCGGTGCCGCGATCCACCACGCCCTTGAGCATCGAGGTGAGCTGATAGGCGGTGATCGCATCCATCACCCGCTCGCGATCCGACACGATGCGCGGGCCGCGCCCCGGCGGCAGGCGCGCGTCGTCGCAATCCACGCAGGTGCGCGTGTCCTGCCGGTAGAGCGTGCGGCCGTAGCGGTCCTGCACCCGGTCCACGAGGCTGGGGCGCACCCGCTCGCCGCCATTGGCGAACATCGCGTAGGCCGCCACCATGTTGTAGAGCGTCGTCTCTTCCGAGCCGAGCGAATTGGCGAGAAAGGTGCCCATGTTCTCGTAGACGCCGAAGCGCTCGGCATAGCTTGCGACGACATCCATGCCGACCTCCTGCGCGAGGCGGATGGTCATCAGGTTGCGCGATTGTTCGATCCCGGTGCGCAGCGGCGTGGGGCCGTAGAACTTGTCCGAGGAATTGCGCGGCCGCCACAGCCCCTGCGGGGTGTCGATCTCGATCGGGGCGTCGATGATGATCGTCGCGGGCGAATAGCCGCTGTCGAGCGCCGCGGCATAGACGAAGGGCTTGAAGGACGAGCCCGGCTGCCGCATCGCCTGCGTGACGCGGTTGAACACCGAATCCTGGTAGGAAAAGCCGCCCTGCATGGCGATCACCCGGCCGGTATTGACGTCCATCGCCATGAACCCGCCCTGCACCTCGGGCACCTGGCGCAGCGACCAGCGGACAAACCCGCCATCGTCGCCCGTCAGGCGGCGCACATGCACCACGTCGCCGCGCTTGAAATTCTGGCCGAAATTCCCCGACATCCAGGAAATATCCTTGCGCGGCACCACCGGCGGCTCGGCATCGCTTGTCTCGACCCCGTCGATCCCGAGGCGCAGCTGCTGGTCGCCCACTTCCAGCACCACCGCCGGATACCATGTGCCGTTCAGCTCGATATCGCGGGCCACGTCCAGATCGGCCAGCGCCGCGCGCCAGACCGTTTCGCTTTCCAGCGCCTCTTCCGGCAGGCTTTTCCCGGTGCCGCGCCAACTGCCCTGGCGTCGGTCGTATCTTTCCAGCTCGATGCGCAGCGATTCCGCCGCTTCCACCTGCATTTCCGGATCGATC
>CAJXKX010000366.1 GCA_913055965.1 uncultured Roseovarius sp. | reverse complement strand
CCCATCCGCTTGGACGCCTGGAGCGAAATCCACATGTAGCCGCCGCCCACGCCCATCGCCGCCGAGACCACCACCCGCACCGGCAGCGGCGTGCCGGTGCCGATGGTCAGCCCCAGAAAGGCCAGCAGCGCGGTGGCCACCATGATCATCACGATCTGCCTGGGCGTAAAGGCGATGGCGGCTTTCTGCGCCTTGACCGACAGGATCGCGTAGAGCGGCACGCGCCGCGCCTTGAGATGCTGCTCCATCTCCTTGCGCAGCGTCTCCATCACCTGTTCGCGGTTGCCGTGCTTCTCCAGCATCTCGAGCCGCCGGTTCACCCGCTTGTTGAGGCTGATCGAACGGCCGAAGACGGTGAGGTAGAGCCCTTCGACCAGCACCAGCACGCCCACGAAGATGAGGCCATAGATGATCGGTTCCGCGCCTATCGTCATGGTCTCACTCCGCCGCGATCGGTTCGTAGATCCTGGGCGGCAGGTCGTAGCCCCAGAGCCGGAACCGCTCGGTGAAATGCGAGCGCACGCCGGTGCCGGTGAAATGGCCCAGGATCTTGTTGTCCGCCGAGATGCCGACACGCTGGAAGCGGAACACCTCCTGCATCGAGATCACGTCGCCCTCCATGCCCGTGACCTCGGTGATCGAGGTCATGCGGCGAGAGCCGTCCTGAAGGCGGTTGGCCTGCACGATGACGTTGACGGCGCTGGCGATCTGGTTGCGCACTGCCTTCAATGGCATCTCGATCCCGGCCATGGCGACCATGTTCTCCAGTCGGCTGAAGGCGTCGCGGGCGTTGTTGGCGTGGATCGTGGTCATCGAGCCGTCATGGCCCGTGTTCATGGCCTGCAGCATGTCGATCACCTCCTCGCCGCGGGTCTCGCCCACGATGATGCGGTCGGGGCGCATCCGCAGCGCGTTCTTGATGCAGTCGCGCGCCGTCACCTCGCCCTTGCCCTCGACATTGGGGGGGCGCGTTTCCATCCGGCCGACATGGGCCTGCTGAAGCTGCAATTCGGCGGTGTCCTCGACCGTCAGGATGCGTTCGGCATTGTCGATGAACGACGACAGCGCGTTGAGCGTCGTGGTCTTGCCCGAGCCGGTGCCGCCCGACACGATGATGTTGAGCCGGCAGGCGACGGCGGCCTGCAGATAGGCGGCCATCTCTTCGGAGAAGGCCCCGAAGCGCACGAGATCGTCGATCCCGAGCTTGTCCTTCTTGAACTTGCGGATCGAGACGAGGCTGCCATCCACCGCGATGGGCGGCACCATCGCATTGAAGCGCGAGCCGTCGGCGAGGCGGGCATCGACATAGGGGTTCGATTCGTCCACCCGGCGACCCACCGCGCTCACGATCTTGTCGATGATGCGCAGCAGGTGCTTTTCGTCCTTGAAGGTGACGTCGCTCACCTCGAGGCGGCCATTGCGCTCGATGAAGATCTGGTGCGGGCCGTTCACGAGGATGTCGCTGATCGTGTCGTCCTTGAGCAGCGTCTCGAGCGGGCCGAGCCCCTTGACCTCGTCATAGAGTTCCTGCGTCAGGCGCGCGCGGTCCTCGCGGTTGAGCACGATCCCCTTTTCCTGGAGGATTTCCGACGAGATCGACTGAATCTCGGCGCGCAGGTCGGATTCGGTAGCGGTGTCGAGCGCGGCGAGGTTGAGATTGTCGAGCAGCGCGCGGTGCAGTTCGATCTTGATCTCGCCCAGCCGTTCCTTGCGCTTGCGTTCCTTGTCGTCGGGCGCGGGGGCGGCGGGGGCCACCTGCGGCGGCTTGCGCAGGCTGGCTGCCTTGGGGGCGGGCGCGGGCGTGTTGGCCGCCGCGGCGGGCGCCCGGGGGGCGGCGGTCTTGCCGCCCGGCTTCTTGTAGCGCGAAAACATCCCCTTGCGTCCCTTTCTCAGGCGGCCTCGGCCTCGTCGCGGCCCAGCGCGTGCAGCGACTGCGCCAGCTTGGCGATTTCGCGGCGCAGCGGGTTCTTGGCGGCGGTCGAGGCCAGCGGCAGCCCGTGATCGGCGCTTTGCGACACCGCGCGCCCGCCATCGGGAAGCTGCACCTCGAGCCCGATCTCGAGGCTCTCGGCCATCCGCTTGACCCGCGAGCGCGCCCCGAGATCGGTGAATTTCGGGGCCCGGTTCAGGCAGTAGCGCAGCTTTTCGAGGGGCAGGTCCTCGGCCTGCAGCGCGCGCTTGATGCGCAGGCAGTTCTGCGCCGAGCGCATGTCGAGTTCGAGCGTGGCGAAGTAGATCTGGCAGGCATTGAGCACCGTCTCGGTCCATTGCACCAGCGTGGTGGGCATGTCGACGATCACGTAGTCGAAATGGCGGCGCGCCAGATCGAGCACGCGGGTCACGTCGTCGGGGCCGATCATGTCGAGCGGCAGGATGTCGGTGGGCGCGGTCAGCACGCGCAAACGATCCTCGAAGGTCACGAGCGCCTGGCGGAACACGTCTTCGTCGAGCCGCTCGGTATCCGACCACATCTCGAACACCACGTCGCGGCGCGGCAGGTCGAGGAAGGTCGCGACCGAGCCGAATTGCAGGCTGAAATCGAGGATGCAGACCTGCGGCGGACGGGCCTTGTCGGCGCAGGCCAGTTCCCAGGCGAGGTTCACCGCCAGCGTCGTCGCACCGGTTCCGCCCGCGAGCCCCTGCACGGCGAGGACGACACCGCCCTCGGTATTGGCCTCGGGCAGGCGGGCGCTCTCGGGTGCGGCGGCGGGTGCGGGCTCTTGCAGGCGCTCGATGGCGGCCTGCAATTCCCCCTCGGGCAGCGGATAGGGCACGAATTCGTCGGCGCCGTTGCGCAGCAGCTGGTGCAGGGCGGCGGGGCTGACATCCTCGGCGATCAGGATCACCTTGATCCCCTTCGCCTTCGCCTGCCGGATGATCTCCGACAGGTGCTTCGGTGGACCAGATTTCGGGCTCGAAATCGCTCTGCGTGTCGTTCTGCGCCTCGGGCAAGGGCTCTTGCGCGCCGAAGGCACTGGGGCCGGGCGGCAGATCGCCCCATGCGCTGTGCATGCTGGGCGGCGCCTCGAATGTATGGGCCTTTCCGAAATGGCTTTGCGGATCGGGCATTGGCGCCGCGGCAGCGTAACGGGAAAGATCGAATTCCTCGGCGGGCTCTTTCTCCGGCTCCGGCGGCAGGCCCACGCCGGTGATCTTCGCCATGCGGTGCGAACGGGCCGGATTCGCTCTGCGCCGGGC
>CAJXKX010000365.1 GCA_913055965.1 uncultured Roseovarius sp. | reverse complement strand
CGCCCCGGCGACTTGGTCATCACCCGCGATCACGGGCCGCAGCCGCTGCGCTGGACCGGGCGGCGCACGGTGCCGGGACAGGGCCGTTTCGCGCCGGTGCGCGTGGGCCCCGCCATCGTCGGAACCACCTCGGACGGGCTGCTCGTCTCGCCGCAGCACCGGCTGCTCTTTACCGGCTATCATGCCGAACTGCTCTTTGGCAGCGACGAGGTTCTGGTCGCGGCCAAGCATCTGGTCGGCGGCACCGACGCCTGCGTCGCGCCCTGCGCGGCGGTCACCTATATCCACCTGATGTTCGACCGCCACGAGGTGATCTATGCCGAGGGCTTCGCCAGCGAGAGCTTTTTCGCCGGGGACGAGGCGCTGTCGGCGGTCGATGCGCCCGCCCGCGAGGAACTCTTCGCGGTCTTCCCCGAGTTGCGCAGCAGCCCCGCCCGCCACCGCGAGACCGCACGTCCCTGCCTGCGCGCGCGCGAGGCGGCGCTCCTGCGCGAACGTCTCGCCGATTGCGCCGCCTGACGCTCAGGCCATCTGCCGCAGCGGCGGGCGCGCACCGGCCGCCCACTGCCGCACCGCGTCGCCGAAGGCCGTGAACAGCGGGCGGCTCACCGGGTCGTTCGACGCGTTCCACTCGGGATGCCATTGCACCGACAGCGTGAATCCCGGCGCGTCGCGCACATAGAGCGCCTCGGGCGTGCCGTCATGCGCCCAGCCGTCGATCACGATCTCGCGGCCGGGCCGGACCACCCCCTGACCGTGCAGCGTGTTGGTCATCACCTCCTCGGCCCCCATCAGCCGGTGAAACACGCCGCCCGGCTGAAACCGCACCTTGTGGCGCAGGGCGAACTGCTCCTCTATCGTGCCGTCGGGGGGCATGCGGTGATTGTCGCGCCCCGGCAGGTCGCGGATTTCCGGATGCAGCGTGCCGCCCAGGGCGACGTTGACCTCCTGGAACCCCCGGCAGATGCCGAGAAACGGCTGCCCCCGCGCCACGCAGGCGCGCACCAGCGGCAGGCTGATCGCGTCGCGCGCCCGGTCGAAGGCGCCATGCGCCTCGGTCGCCGCCTCGCCATATTCCTCGGGGTGGACATTGGGCCGCCCGCCGGTCAGCACGAACCCGTCGCAAACCTCCATCAACTCGGCCACCGAGACGTAGCGCGGATCGCTCGGGATGATCAGCGGCACGCAATCGGCCACCTCCGCCACGGCGGCGGAATTGATCGTGCCGCCCGCATGGGCCGGGTAACGGTCGTTGATCGTATAGCTGTTGCCGATGATGCCGACGACGGGGCGGGCCATGGAAATCCTTCTTTTGCGCTCATGTTGCCTGTTCATGACAGAAATATAGCCTGCCGCGCGATAACGAAAGATCACTCTGCGCACAGCCGGGCGTGCGATGGCGCGGAAATGCGCAGGAACGTTGACGTGTTGCTCATGTCTTGCCGCTATGCCCGTTGCCGTGGGCGGGGGGCCGGTCCGCACCGTCGGACGCATCCCGGCAAGGGCCGGCCGCTCCGTCCACACCGTCTGCCGCGGCCCGCGCCCGGCGGCAGCGCGCGCTGCAATGGCGCACCTCGTCCCAGACCCTGGCCCATTTCCTGCGCCACGCCATCGGGCGGCCACAGGTGACGCAGGTCTTGACCGGCAGGTCGGAGTTCCGGCGCGCCCGCGGCATCTCAGAGATCGAGGCTCAGTTGCCCGGCGTCGCGCGGGCGGCGGCGCGGGGCACGCTTGCGGCTCGCGTGCTTGCCGACGATGCGCGCCGTCTCGGCATCGCCGCGATGCGCGCGCCGACAGGCATATACGGCCTCTTTCGCCGCCTTCGCCGCCGCCACCGGATCGACGACCGGCGCGGGATACCGCGTGCCCGACAGGCCCTTTGCGCCCTCCCACTCCCAGGGGCGCTGCAGATACGCATCCGGCACCGCGGCCAGTTCCGGCACCCAGGCGCGGGTAAACGCCCCGGTCGGGTCCTGGTCCAGCCCCTGCTTGACGGGGTTGTAGATCCGGATCGTGTTCATCCCCGTGGTGCCCGACTGCATCTGCACCTGGCTCCAGTGAATTCCCGGCTCGTAATCGGTGAAATACCGCGCCAGCACCGCCCCCGTCGCCCGCCAGTCCAGCCACAGGTGATACGACGCCACCGCCATCAGCATCGCCCGCATCCGGAAATTGAGCCAGCCGGTCGCGATCAGCGACCGCATGCAGGCATCGACGAAGGGCAGCCCCGTCTCGCCCCGCGCCCAGGCCGCCAGCCGCGCGGCATCGGGCACGGGCGGGCGCAGCCCCTCATAGGCCGGGTGCAGGCAGCGATGCTCGATCGCGGGCTCGTCCTCCAGCTTCTGCATGAAGTGATCCCGCCACGCCAGCCGCGCCTGGAAAGAGCGCATCGCCCGCGCCCAGTCCGCCCCGCGCCCGCCGGGGGCCGCGCGCCCGGCCTGCACCGCCTCGCGCACCGACAGCGTGCCGAAGGCGAGATGCGGCGATATCCGCGAACAGGCCCGCGCCCCGGTCAGCGGCGAGGACATGGAGCGTGTATAGGTCTCGCCCCGCAGGCTGAGGAAACTCTCCAGCGCCCGCAGCCCCGCGTGCCGCCCGCCGCGCTGCCGCGACGGGCAAGGGTCATCCAGCCCCAGCGCCCGCGCGTCGGGCAGCGCGTCGCCCGTCAGGCCCGGCACCGGCGTGCATCCCGGCACCGGCACGACCGGCCCTCGCATGAACGCATCCCGCGCGCCCTGCCAGCGATCGCGGCTCTGCAGCCGTCGCACGACGCCGCATTGCGGCACCTCGTGCCACGCCACCCCCTGCCCGCGCGCCCATGCCGCCACCCGCCGGTCGCGCGCATGGGTCCAGCCGTTGCCGGTCTCCTCGTGGCTCACCAGATGCGCCGCGCCCTGCGTCGCGCGCACGGCGTCGAGCACCTCCACCGCGTCGCCCACGCGGATCACCAGCGGTAGGCCCGACGCGGCCAGATCCTCGCGCAACCCGTCCAGGCACTCGGCCAGAAACGCGTACTGCCGCCCCGAGGCGTCCGGCTGCGCCCACATTTCGGGCTCCACGATATAGAGCGGGATCACCGGGCCAAGCGCCGCCGCCCGCGCGAGCGCCGGATGATCCGCGACCCGCAGGTCGCGCTTGAACCAGCAGATCGCGGGCGCGGTCATTCCACGACCACCTCCTCCCCGGCACGCCCGTCGATACCCACC
>CAJXKX010000364.1 GCA_913055965.1 uncultured Roseovarius sp. | reverse complement strand
TGCAGATGCTGCCCGGGCCGATCCCCACCTTGACCGCGTCGGCGCCCGCGTCGATCAGCGCGCGGGTGGCCTCGGCGGTGGCGACGTTGCCGGCCACGATCTGCACCTCGTTCGAGATCGACTTGGCGCGCTGCACGGCCAGCGCAACGCCCTCGGAATGGCCGTGCGCGGTATCGATCACCACCATGTCCACCCCGGCCTCGACAAGCGCCTGCGTGCGCTCGAACCCGGCATCGCCCACCGTCGAGGCGGCGGCGACCCGCAGCCGCCCGAGCCGGTCCTTGCACGCCGTCGGGTTGACCACCGCCTGTTCGGAATCGCGCAGCGTCAGCAGGCCGGTCAGCTTGCCCTCGCGGTCGGTGACCAGCAGTTTCTCGATGCGCCGCGCCTTCATCAGCGAGCGCGCCTCGTCGCGGTCGGCGGGCTCGCGCAGGATGGCGAGATTGTCCGAGGTCATCATCACGCGCACCGGCGTGTTCTCGTCCTCGGCAAAGCGCATGTCGCGGTTGGTGACGATTCCCACCACGCGCCCCGCCTCGTCCACCACCGGAAAGCCGGTGATCTTGTAACGCTCCTGCAGCGCCTTGGCATCGGCAAGCGTCTGGTCGGCGCGCAGCGTGATCGGGTTGTAGACGATCCCGCTCTCGAAGCGTTTCACGCGCCGCACCTCGCGCGCCTGTTCTTCCACCGTGAGGTTGCGGTGGATCACCCCCATGCCGCCCATCTGCGCCATCGAGATGGCCATGCGCCCCTCGGTGACCGTGTCCATGGCCGAACTCAGCAACGGGATGTTCAGCGCGATGTCGCGGGTGACGCGGGTGCGGGTGTCGGCATCGGAGGGCAACACCGAGGATGCCGCGGGCACCAAGAGGACATCGTCAAAGGTGAGTGCCTCGCGAATCTCCATTCCGTCTCTCCGTGAATGTGTCGTTTGGCGGCTCCCTATCGCATGGATCGCGGGGCTGTGAAAGGGCGTTCTCGCCGCAGCCGCAGCGGCGGGTCCGCTCCGCGCCGGGCACCGGGTCATAGCCGCTGCCGCCCCACGGATTGCAGCGCAGGATACGCCACAGCGCCAGCGCCCCGCCGCGCAGCGCGCCATGCCGTTCGAGCGCGTCGAGCGCGTATTGGCTGCAGGTCGGCTGAAAGCGGCACGAAAGGCCCAGCCACGGCGACAGAACCAGCCGGTAGGCATGCACCGGCAGCGCCAGAAGCCGCGCCAGCGGGCTCACCGGCGCGCCCGCAAGCGCCCGAGCGCAAAGGCGAGGTCGCGGCGCAGATCGTCATAGGGGCGCTCACCGGTCTCGCCCGCACGCCCGATCAGCACGTAATCCCAGCCCGGCTGTGCGGCCCCCGGCAGGATGTCGCGGGCCACCGCGCGCAGCCGCCGCTTGGCGCGGTTGCGGGCCACCGCGTTGCCCACCTTCTTCGAGCAGGTGAACCCCACCCGCACGCCCGGATCGCCGTCGCGCCGGTCGCGCCCCTGCACCATCATCGTGGCCGTGCCCTGCCGCCGTGCCCGCGCGGCGGCGAGGAAATCGGCCCGCTTGCGCAGGATGTCGATCCGGCGCGCGCCGGACGCGGAAACCGCCGGAGGCGTGTTCCCTGCCATGCTGTCAGGGGCCTCCGGCGGCGTCTGTGTCATTGTCGGCAGGCTGGCGCTCAGGCGCTCAGCGACTTGCGGCCACGGGCGCGGCGGGCATTGAGAATCTTGCGGCCGGCCTTGGTGGCCATGCGCGCGCGAAAGCCGTGGCGATGCTTGCGCACGAGGTTCGAGGGTTGAAAGGTGCGTTTCATCGCTCCGTCTCCGGTTCTGCGGGGCGGCACGCGACCGGAATCGCGCCTTGCCCGGATGTGTTTCGAAGCCCGTCCTATAAAGAGCCTCCCGGCCCAAGTCAAACCCCCGGCCCGAGATTTCCCGGCCCGGACGTATTACAGGAAACCCGCGCCAGCATCACCCGGTATCACCCCCTCGTGAGGCCACTGGTGCCCGGGCGGCACACCGTGCATCTAGGAGCGAGAACGAACAGACCCGGTGAGCCCATGACCCAGAGCCCCCCCTCGACCACCACGCCGCGCGCGCGCCGCCTGTTGCGCCACGCGCCGCTGGCCCTCATCCTGCTGGCGGCGGTGGTGGGATACGTCACTCTGCGCGACCACCTGACCTTCGAGACGCTGCGCGAGCATCGCGAAGCGCTGCTCGCGTTCCGAGACAGCCATTTCGCGGCGCTCGCGGCTGTGTTCATCCTCGCCTATTTCGTGATCGTCGCCTTCTCGCTGCCCGGCGCGGCGGTGGCCTCGGTCACGGGCGGGTTCCTGTTCGGGCTGGTGATGGGCACCGTGTTCAACGTCGCCGCGGCCACGCTGGGGGCCATCGCGATCTTTCTCGCCGCGCGCTGGGGATTGGGGGCCGCGCTCGCGGCGCGGATCGAGACCTCGGAAGGCCGCATGAAACGGCTCAAGCAGCGCCTGCACGACAACGAGATCAGCGTGCTTTTCCTGATGCGGCTGGTGCCGGTGGTGCCGTTTTTCGTGGCCAACCTGCTGCCCGCGCTGGTGGGTGTCCGCTTCGGCAATTTCGCGCTGACCACGGTGCTGGGCATCATCCCCGGGGCGATCGTGTTTACCTGGATCGGCGTCGGGCTCGGCGAGGTGTTCGACCGCGGCGGCACGCCCGACCTGTCGCTCCTGTGGGAGCCGCAGATCATCGGCCCCATTCTCGGGCTCGCCGCCCTCGCGGCGATGCCCATGCTGATCAAGGCCATTCGTGGAAAGAAGGAAATTTGAGAATGCACAAACTGACACCGGATCTGCTGGTCATCGGGGCCGGATCGGGCGGGCTTTCGGTCGCGGCGGGCGCGGCGCAGATGGGCGCGAGCGTGGTGCTGCTCGAGGGGCACAGGATGGGCGGCGACTGCCTCAATTTCGGCTGCGTGCCCTCCAAGGCGCTGCTCGCCAGCGGCAAGGCAGCGCACGCCCAGGCCCATGCCGCGGCCTATGGCATCGCCGATGTCGCGCCAAAGGTGGATTACGCCGCCGCCAAGGATCATGTCGCGGGCGTGATCGCGCAGATCGAGCCGGTGGACAGCCAGGACCGGTTCGAGGGGCTCGGCGTGCGGGTGATCCGCGAATACGGCGCATTCATCTCGCCCACCGAGGTGCGCGCCATCGAGGGCACCGTGGACGACGGCGAGACCGTGGAACCCCGGGAGGCCG
>CAJXKX010000363.1 GCA_913055965.1 uncultured Roseovarius sp. | reverse complement strand
GTGCAGATGCGCGCGGGGGTCGGTTATGTTGGCGCGGGCGCAGTCGAGCGCGGCGGCGTCGGCCTCGACGAGGTCGAGCCGCTCGATCCCGTCGCGCGCCAGCGCGCGGGCCGAGAGATAGCCCCATCCCGCCCCGAGGTCGATCACCTGCCTGCCCAGCGTGGCGGGCAGGGCATCGGCCAGCATCCGCGAGCCGGGGTCGATCCCGTCGGCGGAAAAGCAGCCCGGCGCGGTGACGAACCCGCCCTCGATCCGCCGCGGCGCGGCGGGCTGCCAGTCGGCGAGGTCGGCGCCGGGGGCGAGGGTGAAGAGCTTGCCATGCGCCTTGGAGAGCGGTGCGCCGGGGGCGGCGCGGGGATGCGCGCGCAGGGCGCGCAGCATCGATTCGATGCCGTCGGTCTTGTCGCCATCGACGATCACCGGCCCGTCTGTGCAGGCCGCCGCCTGCGCCACCTGCGCCTGCGCCAGCGCGCGGGCGCGCGGCAGGCAGACGAGCGCCGCGGCATGGCGCCCCTCGGGTGCGGTGACGCAGTCGAACCCCAGGGCGGCGAAGTGGTCGGTCTCGGGCTTGAGCGTGGTGACGATCTGCACGCGCTCGCGCGGCAGCGCCGAGAGGTCCGCGCCCGCGCGCGGGCCGATGACGGCGATGCGCCCGGCCTCGGGCAGCGAGACGTGGCCGCCCGAAAGGGCGAGCGTCAGGCGCGTGGCGAGGCCCACGCTATTCCTTTTCCATCGTGCATTGCAGCGGGTGCTGATGCCGGCGGGCGAAATCCATCACCTGCGCGACCTTGGTCTCGGCGATCTCGTGGCTGAACACGCCCACCACGGCCACGCCCTTCTTGTGGACGGTCAGCATGATCTCGAACGCCTGCGCGTGGGACATGCCGAAGAATCGTTCGAGCACCGCGACGACGAATTCCATCGGCGTGTAATCGTCGTTGAGCAGAAGCACCTTGTAGAGCGGCGGGCGCTTGGTCCTGGCCCGTGTCTTGGTGACGACGGCGCTGTCGGCGTCGTCATCGTCGTTGGCTCCGCTCATGGTGATGATCGGGACGTGTGCTGACATGCTGCGCGCTCTCGGCCGTATGGGTCGGGTTGCATCTGGAGGCGCTGCCGCCTCGGCCCTTCTATATAACCGATGGCCGCCCCGAGAAAAGGGGGCGCGCGTCGCGAAACTTCAATTCGCCGCCGGGGCGCGTCCGGCGATGAGCGCGGTCAGTTCGCGCGCCGCCCCGGTGACCGCCGCGCCGAAGGCGGGCAGGCGGTCGTCGGAGAAGCGCGAGGACGGCCCCGAGATCGAGATGCCCGCGCAGGGCTCGCCGCGCCCGTCGAGGATCGCGGCACCGATGCAGGACATGCCCTCGTAGCGCTCGTCGCGGTCGAAGGACCACCCGCGCGCGCGGGTGGCGTCGAGATCGGCGGCGAGGCTGGCGAGGCTCTGATGCGTGCGTGCGGTAAAGCCGGTGAGCCCGCCCCTAGGCAGCAGCCGTGCGCGGCGGTCCTCGGGCAGGGCGGCGAGGATCGCCTTGCCGGTGCCGGAGGCGTGCATCGGCGTGCGCGATCCGGGCGGAAAGAAAGCGCGGATCGGGTTGCCGGTCTCGATCTGGCCGATGAACACCACCTCGGCCCCGTCGGGCACGGCGAGATTGGCAGTCTCGCCCGTCTCTTCCATCAGCCGCCGCATCACCGGGCGGCCCATGTCGGCGAGGCCCGCGCGTTTGAGATAGGCGACGCCGGTTCGGTAGGCCTCGAGCCCCACGGACCAGTCCTGCCGTTCCTCGTCGAAGCGGACGAAATCATGGCCCTGCAGCGTGGTGAGGATACGGTGGGTGGTGGCGGGGGGGATGTCAAGGCTGCGCGACAGGTCGGTGAGGCTCGCGCCGTCGCGCCGCGCCACCTCCTTGAGCACGCCGAGCGCGCGGTCGAGCGCCTGAAGCGTGCCGGCGCCGGATTCGGTGAAGGCCGAGCGGGGGCGGCCGCGGGGGCGGGAAGACTTGGTCATGGGCGGGCCTGTGATGTGGTGGGGGGTGCGCGCATCGACGGGCCGCGGTGCGGCGATCCAACGTGAGTTTGGAAGCGCTTTATGGCAGCCAAATCCGAAAAACGCGCGAGCATCGCGCAGGTGGCAGCCGGATCGCCGTGCCGTGCGCGGCGGCGTGCAAGCACGCCTTGTTCCGCGCGGGGAAACCTTGCGGGCGTCTTGCATGAAAGTGGTTCCCTTTCGGTGGCGTGCGCGCCTCGCAGAGAATTTACGAACACTGAAAAATATTTTCAACATATTATCCATCGACGGAAACGAAAAATATAAAATGATTTATAATCATGGTCTTGTGTGTTTATAATATACAATGAAAAACTTTTTCAGAAAAATTGCATTCTGCGTCGCCACAGGCCATCATGCCCCATCGCGAGGAGGACAGAGCCATGTCAGACCAGAATCCGGTTTTCATTCCCGGCCCGACCAACATCCCCGACCGGCTGCGCCGTGCCATGCAGGTGCAGACGATGGACCACCGCTCGCCCGCCTTTGCCGCTGCGCTGGCACCTGTGCGCGAGGGGTGCAAGCGGGTGTTTGGAACGCAAGCGGGCGAGATCGTGATCTTTCCCGCCTCGGGCACCGGCGGCTGGGAGGCGGCAATCACCAACACGCTCAGCCCCGGCGACGCGGTGCTGGTGGCGCGCTACGGCATGTTCAGCCATCGCTGGATCGACATGTGCGAGCGGCATGGGCTGGACGTGCGGGTGATCGACTGCGCCTGGGGCAGCGGCGCGCCCGCCGACCGCTTTGCCGAAGCCTTGCAGGCCGACACGGACCACGCGATCAAGGCGGTGCTGGTGACGCACAACGAGACGGCGACGGGCGTGCGCTCGGACATCGCGGCGGTGCGCGCGGCGATGGACGGGGCGGGGCACCCGGCGCTTCTGATGGTGGATTGCGTCTCGTCGCTGGGGTCGATGCCCTTCGAGATGGACGGCTGGGGCGTGGACGTGGCCGTGTCGGGCTCGCAGAAGGGGTTCATGCTGGCGACCGGCATGGCCATCGTCGCGGTCAGCCCCAAGGCGCTGGCGGCGGTGGAAGGCGCGCGCCTGCCGCGCACCTTCTTCGATTTCCGCGACATGCTGGGCGCCTATGCCAAGGGCGGCTTTCCCTACACGCCGCCCCTGCAGATCATGTACGGCCTGCGCGAGAGCCTGAAGATGCTGCTGGGCGAGGGGC
>CAJXKX010000362.1 GCA_913055965.1 uncultured Roseovarius sp. | reverse complement strand
CGGCCATCAGCCGCTCGCCCACATTGCCGCCCGCCGAGACGCCCATGCGCAGCCCGTCGCGCGGCGTCTGATGCACCAGCGCCCAGTCGGTGCGCATCAGCATCCGCCGCTCAGGCTCGGACAGCGCCCGCGTGTCCACCGGTCCGCGGTCGCGCGTGTCATAGATCACCGCGCCCCGGTCCGGTGCCATCTGCCCCGAAAGGCACGAAAGCAGCGTCGATTTGCCGGACCCGCTCTCGCCCACGATTCCCATCACCTCGCCGGGCCACAGGTCGAAGGACACATCCTCGCAGCCCACGCGGGCGCCGTAGGATTTCGCGATGTCGCGCACCTGCAAGAGCGGGTTCATGCAACCTCCCCGCGCGCGGCCTGCGCGCCCACATGCCCTGCCGCGCGCCGCGCGCCGCAATAATCCGTGTCGGAGCAGACGAACATCCGCCCGCCCGCGTCATCCACGATCACCTCGTCGAGATAGCTGTCGCCCGCGCCGCAGAGGGCGCATTCCGCCTCCGCCTTGCTCGCCTCGAACGGGTGATCCTCGAAATCGAGGCTCACCACCTCGGTCCAGGGCGGCAGCGCGTAGATGCGCTGCTCGCGCCCCGCACCAAAGAGCTGGATCGCCGCGCAATCCCCCAGCTTGGGGTTGTCGAATTTCGGAATGGGCGAGGGGTCCATCACGTAGCGCCCCGCCACCCTGACGGGATAGGCATAGGCGGTGGCAATCGCCCCGTGACGGCTGATATCTTCGTAAAGCTTCACATGCATCAGCCCGTATTCCTCGAGGGCGTGCATCTTGCGCGTCTCCACCTCCGACGGCTCCAGGAATCGCAGCGGCTCGGGGATCGGCACCTGGTAGACGAGGATCTGATCCTCCGAGAGCGGCGTCTCGGGGATGCGGTGCCGGGTCTGGATCACGCTCGCCTGCGCCGTCCGCTCGGTCGTCTCCACCCCCGCCACCCGCTCGAAGAACCGCCGGATCGAGACCGCGTTGGTGGTGTCGTCCGCGCCCTGGTCGATCACCTTGAGCACATCCTCGGGCATCAGGCACGCCGCCGTCACCTGCACGCCCCCGGTGCCCCAGCCATAAGGCATCGGCATCTCGCGGCTGGCGAACGGCACCTGATAGCCGGGGATGGCCAGCGCCTTGAGAATGGCGCGCCGGATCATCCGCTTGGTCTGCTCGTCGAGATAGGCGAAATTGTAGCCGCTCATATCAGCCCCCTGTCGCGCAGCGCGGCGCGCAGCCCCGCCGCGCCCTCGAAATGATGCGCCTGCCAGCCCGCCGCCCGCGCCCCCGCCACGTTGGCGGCGCTGTCGTCGGCGAGGAAACACGCCTCCGGTGCCACCCCCGCCCGCGTGCACAGCAGATCGAAGATCGCGCGTTCGGGCTTCACCCGGCCCTCGTGCCCCGACACGACGATGCCGCCGAACGCCGCGCGCAACTCGGGATGCAGCCGCAGCGCCTCGGGCCAGGTATCGGCGGCGAAATTGGTCAGCGCCCAGGGCACATGCCCGGCCGCCCGCAGGTCGTGCAGGACCTCCCAGCTTCCCGTGATCTTCTCGCGGATGGTCTCGCCGAACCGGTCGAAATACCCGTCCATCACCGCCGCGCGCCCGGGCCAGCGCGCGGCGATCTCCGCCACCGCCTCGGCGCGCCCGCGCCCGCGATCATTGGCTAGGTTCCATTCGTGGAAGCCCACCTCGTCGAGCATCGCGTCGATCTCCGCATCGCTGCCAAAGGCGTGCCGAAACGCCGCCCGCGGCTCCCAGCGGATCAGCACGTTGCCGATATCGAAGACGACGAGACACCCCGCCTCCTTCATCTTGCCGGAAATACTCATTCCGCCGCCTCCCGCGCCGCACCGGCCTCGCGCCGCAGCTTGCGGATCAATTCAAGCTCGCTCTGGAAATCCACGTAATGCGGCAGCTTGATATGTTCGAGAAAGCCGGTGGCCTGAATGTTGTCGCAATGTATCAGGACGAATTCCTCGTCCTGCGCGGGCGCGCCCTCGTTCTCCTCGCCCAGTTCCTGCCAGCGCAGCGCGCGATCCACCAGCGCCATGGCGATGGCCTTGCGCTCGGTCTGACCGAAGACAAGGCCATAGCCACGGGTGAATTGCGCAGGCTCGGTTTTCGATCCGGTGAACTGGTTCACCGTCTCGCATTCGGTCAGCACCACCTCGCCCAGCTCGACGGCGAACCCAAGCTCGGGGATGTCCATCTCCACCGCCACCGCGCCGATGCGCAACTCGGCCACGAAGGCGTGGTTGCGCGCATAGCCGCGCTGCGTCGAATAGGCGAGACCCAGCAGGAACCCCTCGTCGCCCCGCGCCAGCGCCTGCAGGCGCAGCGCGCGATCCGCCGGCAACTCCATCGGCGCGCGCGTCATGTCCGGCGGCTCGCCCGCGCCCTCCGCCTCGCGCTCCATCAGCCCCTCGCGGTCAAGGTAGCCCATGATATGCGGCATCGCGCGCTCCGCCGCCTCGGCACGCGCGGCCTCGGGCACCTCGCCCTCGGCGGCCAGCGTGAAATCCAGCAGCCGGTGCGTATAGTCGAAGGTGGGGCCCAGCACCTGCCCGCCCGGCGCGTCCTTGAACACCGCCGAAATCCGCCGGTCGCAACGCATCGCGCCGGTCTCCACCGGCAGGCTCGCGCCGAAACGCGGCAGCGTCGTGCGATAGGCGCGCATCAGGAAGATCGCCTCGATCAGGTCGCCCCGCGCCTGCTTGATCGCCAGCGCCGCGAGGTCCGGATCGTAGAGCGAGCCCTCGGCCATCACCCGCCCCACGGCTAGGCTCATCTGCTCGCGGATCTGCGCGAGGCTCAACTCTGCAACGCCCCTGTCGCCCCGCCGTTCCTCGGCGAGCCAGCCATGTGCCGCCTCGATCGCGCGCTCGCCGCCCTTGACCGCCACATACATCAGCCCGCCTCCACGCGCGTGCTGCGCGGCAGCCCCGCCAGCCGGTCGCCGCAGCACAACAGGAAATCCAGCCCCAGTGGGAACCGCGCCGCGTTGGTCTTAAACGCCGTCACCTCGGGCAGCGACAATGCCGCGCTCCGCTCGATCCCCGGCCCCGTCAGCCGCGCGCCCTCGGGCTCCAGCCGGTCCGTCTCGACGATCAGCGTGGCCGACCGGTCGGGATAGTCCGGCACGCCCATGGCGTAGCCGTCGAGCGACCCCAATGCGTCCCATGTTCCCAGCGCGAACATGGCCTCGCCCCGCTCCGCCACCACCGGCGCGCCGGTATGA
>CAJXKX010000361.1 GCA_913055965.1 uncultured Roseovarius sp. | reverse complement strand
CACGGCGTGCAGGTCCTCGAGCAGGTCGGCAAGCCCGGCGCCGCCGGCGGCGGGCATGTCGGTGGCGCGGGCCTCGAGATCGGCCACGGCGCGGCGCGCGGCGTCGAACCAGGCCTGCGAGAGGCGCGGCTCGGCCTTGGCGCTCAGCATGGCGGAGCGTTCGAGATGGCGGATGCGGCCCGTCAGGCAATCGATCCGGTCGCGCAGATCGGCCTGGATGGCGACGATATCAGCATTCACGGCGACCACCCGCTGCAACACCGCGTCAAGCTCTTCCATCAGGCGGCAGACCCGGTCGAGGAACAGGTTGAGGTCGCGCGCCAGCACGCCGAATTCGTCGGCCGTGCGGATCTCGGCCCGGTGGGTGAGCCCGCCATAGGCGCGCGCAAGGTTGCTGACCACGGCGCGCAGCCCCAGAAGCGGCTCGAGCCGGGCGCGCAGGATCAGGAACAGCAGGACCGAGTGCAGCACGATCTTGCCCAGCGACAAGAGCCCGGTGAGGCGCATGTCCTCGATCCATTCGGCGAAATCGGTGGCGAGGTCGCGCCGCACCACCACCTCGCCCAGCACGTCGCCCACCTCGGCCTCGGAATGGCAGGCAAGGCAGAAGGGCTCTGCCGTTACGGGCAGGGTGGCGGTGTTGTTCACGGCGTCGGGCCAGTCGCCGCGCGGAATGCCCTCGGGGGTAAAGCCGAACCCGGCTTCGATAGAGCGGGTCGTGACCGGCGAGGGGGTGATCGCGATGCGGTAGCCCAGGTCGTTCCAGTTGGTTTCGAGAATGGGATACACGGTGCGCGCCGCCACCGGGCCGCCCTCGTTGCGCATGATCGAGCGGACATTGTCGGCGATGTCGGCGGCGACCTCGCGCGTCGTCTCCGGCCCCTCGGTGCGGAAGGTGTAATAGACCATCCCGGCCTTGAGCGCGAATTCCAGCACCGTGACCAGCACCAGAAGCACGAAGAAATCGCGGATCATGTGGATGAGAAAGGACTGATCGAACCGCCCGATCAGCGGGCTGCTTTCATCGAGGGTCTGGCGCGCCATGTCACTCTCCCTGCGGCATGACGACACAGGTAGGCGGGAATGATCACGGGGAAAGGACGCGCCTGCTCACGGGGCTGCGCGATCACGCGAGATGGCTGTCACAATTCAGGCGCAGGGGCTGCGGGCGGCGATCTCGTCCATCGCCTCGGCGGCGGCCTCGAGGGTGAGCAGGATCGAGGCGTGGCGGTTCTTGTAGTCGCGCGCGGGGCGCAGCACCTCGAGCCCGTCGAAGGGCGCAGGCGGGGTGGGCCCGTCTTCCTTGAGCATGGCGCGCAGCGCGTCGCGGGCCGCCGCGACCTCTTCGCGGGTGCGGCCGATGATGTTGGCCCCCACCACGCTCGCCGCTGCCTGCCCGAGCGCGCAGGCCTTGACCTCGGCGGCATAGTCGCTCACCCGGCCCGCATCATCGCAGCTCAGATCCACGGTCACCGTCGAGCCGCAGAGCGGCGCGCGGCGGCGCACGGTGGCCTGCGGCTGTGCCAGCCGGCCGTGATGCGGGATATCCGCCGCCAGCGCCAGGATGCGCCCGGAATAGAGCTTGATGAGGTCCGTCTCTCCGCTCATGGCTTCCCCTCCGTGCCGATGCCCCATAAATAGGCGGCTGTGCCCCGGATGCAAAAGGATTTTGTCATGAGCTTCGACCCCGCCACGCTGCGATACGACGCAGGCGGCCTCCTGCCCGCCATCGCGCAGGACCACGAGACCGGCGAGGTGCTGATGATGGCGTGGATGAACGCCGAGGCGGTGGCGCGGACGCTCGAGACGGGGCGCGTGACCTATTGGAGCCGCTCGCGGCAGGCGTTCTGGATCAAGGGCGAGACCTCGGGCCACGTTCAGGAACTGGTGGAGATGCGGGTCGATTGCGACCGCGACTGCCTGCTGCTGCTGATCCGCCAGACCGGACCGGCTTGCCACACCAACCGGCGGTCGTGCTTTTACACCGCGCTGCGCGGGGGCGAGGAAGTGGAGATCATGGCGCCCGTGACGGGCTGAGGACCGGGGGTTTTCCACCCCCGGACCCCCGGAGGATATTTCCCGCCAGAAGAGGCCAGGCAGGGCTCAGAGGCCGACCATCCTGCGGATGTCGCGCGGGGTGGCCCCGTCGGCGCGGTAGGTGGCGATGGCACGGGCATCGTCGCGCTTGGCCAGCCGCTTGCCCTGCGCGTCGCGAATCAGCCGGTGGTGTTCATAGGTAGGGGCGGGCAGGCCCAGGAGGCGCTGAAGCAGCGCGTGGATCTGCGTGGCGGGCGCGAGGTCCTGCCCGCGGATCACGTGGGTCACGCCCTGATCGGCGTCATCGAGCACCACCGACAGGTGATAGGAGGCCCCAATGTCGCGGCGCGCGAGCACCACGTCGCCCACGGTGCGGGGCAGATCACGCAGTTCGATGCGGCTGTCTTTTTCCATGTATGACAATGGCTTGTCGGCCACTTTACAGGCGCGCGCCATGTCGAGGCGCAGCACGGCCTCCGCGGGCATCGGGCCTGTCGGCGGCATTGCCGGACGGCAGGTGCCGGGGTAGACCACGCCGTCCGGCCCGTGCAGCGGCGCGCCTTCCTGCGGGGCGGAGGCGGCGGCGCGGATATCGGCGCGGCTGCAGGTGCAGGGGTAGAGAAGGCCGCGAGTCCAGAGCGTTTCGAGCGCCGCGCGGTAACGCGGCAGGCGGGCGGACTGGCGCAGCACGGGGGTGGGCCAGGCGAGGCCCAGCCAGGCAAGATCGTCGAAGATTTGCGCCTCCCATTCCCGGCGGCAGCGGGCGCGGTCGAGATCGTCGATGCGCAACAGGAAGGTGCCCCCCGCCGCGCGCGCCCGGTCATGGGCCAGCAGCGCCGAGAAGGCGTGGCCCAGGTGCAGCGGCCCGGTGGGCGAGGGCGCGAAGCGGGTGACGAAGCTCACGCGCGGGCGACGACAAGGACCGTGGCCCCCAGCCCCGCGCCGGGCAGGTGAGGCCCGTGCGCGCGGAAGAGGAGCCGCGCATCGCCGCGTTCGAGCCAGGGGGCGAGCCGCCCCTCGAATTGCGGGTCGGCGAGTGCGTGGTCGTTGAGGCTGAAGGCGAGGCGGCCACCGGGCGGCAGCGCCGCGAGCAGCAGGTCGAGCGTCTGTGCGGGGGCGGCGCCCACACCGATCACACCGGCGGCGGCGATGGCCCCGTAGGCGCCCTGCGGCACCGGGGCGGTGTCCGCGAGGTCGATCCGGGTCAGCGCGCGATA
>CAJXKX010000360.1 GCA_913055965.1 uncultured Roseovarius sp. | reverse complement strand
GGGGGGATGCTGGGGCTCTTTGCCATGGCCACGCCGATTGCGCCGCTCTGGTGGTTCGCGGGGATGCTGACGCTGGTGTTCAGCGCGTTCAGCTTTCTCACCATCTGCATGTATGCCGAGGGCGTCGCCGCCGCCGACCGGCTGCCGGGGGCGGGGCATCTGCGGCTGGCGCGCTGGCGCGAGACGGGGGCGCTGCTGGGCATCTGCGCCGCCGCCACGGCGCCCACGCTGCTGGGCGGTTATGCGGGATTTGCCGTGGCCTTTGCCGGGCTGGTGCTGCTGGCGTGGCTGGCGATGGCCGGCCAATGGCAGGGTGGTGGCGGCAGCGGCGCGCCGACCGGGTTCGGCACCGTGCTGCGCGACGCGCACGCCCGGCGGCTGCTGGCGGTGGCGTTGGTCAACGCCGCGCCGGTGGCGATCACCTCGACGCTGTTCCTGTTCTTTGTCGAGAGCCGCCTCGGGGCAGAGGGATGGGAGGGCGCGTTTCTGGTGCTGTTCTTCCTGAGTGCCGCCTGCGCCGCGCCGGTCTGGGGCGCGCTGGCCGAGCGGTATGGCACCAAGCGGATGCTGCTGGCGGCGATGGGGCTGTCGATCGCGGCCTTTGGCTGGGCGCTGGCGCTGGGCGCGGGCGATCTGGCGGCTTTCGCGGTGATCTGCGTGGTCTCGGGGGCGGCCACGGGGGCCGACATGACGCTCCTGCCCGCGCTCTTTGCCCGCCGCATGGCGGCGATCGCACCGGGCGGGGCCGAGGGATTCGGCCTCTGGGCCTTCGTGTCGAAATTCACGCTGGCGCTTGCCGCCGTGGGGGTTCTTCCGGCGCTCGAGGCGGGCGGTTTCCGGCCCGGGGCCGGGAACGATGCCGAGGCGCTGCGGCTGTTGACGCTGATGTATGGCGGGCTGCCCTGCCTTTTGAAATTCGGGGCCATCGCGCTGTTGCTGCGGATGGACCTCGGCGACGGGAACGACGGGAAAGGATGACAGGATGGACGCGATGGGACTGATACTCCTCGGCGCGGTCGGGATGCTGGCGCTGATGGCGCTGACCGCGCGGTTCACCGGGTTCGGCGCGCAAAAGGTTTCGGACTATGCCGCGGCGGAGCCGCGTCTCGACCTGCGCGAGCATCTCAACGGCCCGATCAAGTGCGAAGGGGTGATCTATGGCCCGCTCGGGCGGGTTGCCTCGCGCTTCGATGCCGATTTCGAGGCCGAGTGGCAGGGCAACCGGGGCATCATGCGCGAGCATTTCCGCTATGACAGCGGCAACCGCCAGGATCGCGAATGGCGGCTGACGCTGGGCAATGACGGCTCGATCCGCGCCGAGGCGGACGATCTGGTGGGCCCGGGCGAGGGGCGGCAGACCGGCGCGGCGGCGCGGCTCAGCTATCGCATCCGCCTGCCGGACGAGGCGGGCGGGCATGTGCTGAGCGTGACCGACTGGATGTATCTCACCCCCGGCGGTGTGATCGTGAACCGCAGCCAGTTCCGCAAGTTCGGGATCAAGGTGGCGGAACTGGTGGCGACCATGCGCCGGGTGGACGCATGACCGACTGGCGGGGCAAGCGGTACTGGCTGGTTGGGGCGAGCGAGGGTCTGGGCGCGGCGCTGGCGCACAAGCTGAGCGCGGCGGGCGCGGAGGTGATCGTCTCGGCGCGCAACGCGGAGCGGCTGGAGGAACTGGCGGCCGGATTGCCCGGGCGCGCCCGCGCCGTGCCGGTGGATGTGCGCGACGACGAGAGCGTGGCCCGCGCGGCCGGGGCGGTGGGCGAGATCGACGGGATGGTCTACCTCGCGGGTGTCTACTGGCCCATGCCCTCGACCGGGTGGAGGGCCGAGGAGGTCACGGCGATGGCCGACGTGAATTTCACCGGGGCGGTGCGGGTGCTGGGGCAGGTCGTGCCCGCCATGGTGGCGCGGGACGCTGGGCATATCGTGCTCACCGGGTCGCTTTCGGGCTTTCGCGGCCTGCCGGGCGCCATCGGCTATACCGCGTCCAAGGCGGGGGTGATGAACCTCGCCGAATCGATGCGCGCCGATCTGTGGCGCACAGGCGTGCGGGTGCAGCTTGCCAATCCCGGCTTCATCCGGACGCGCCTGACCGACAAGAACGATTTTCACATGCCGTTCATCATGACGCCCGAGGCCGCGGCGCAGGAAATGTTCGAACTGATGTGCGACGAGGGCACGTTCCAGCGGCATTTCCCGAGGCTCTTCAGCTACGTGTTCCGGCTGTCGCGGCTGCTGCCCGACTGGCTCTATTATCGCCTGTTTGCGTGAGATCAAGGAAAGGGGCTCTGCGCCCGGGCAATTCTGTGGCATCATCGCGCGCACAGGAGGCCCCCATGCTTGACATCACCACCTACAAGATCGCCCAGGTCGTGCTCATGTCGCGCGAGCTTGGGCGCGCGGAGGGCGAGTTGCGCGCCTTCATCGACCGGCTGAGCGAGGACGAACAGGCGAGCCTCGTCGCCGTGATGTGGATCGGGCGCGGCAGTTTCGAGGCCGAGGAAATCGAAGAGGCCAAGCGCACCGCGTACGAAGAGGCGACGACGCCCTGTGCCGATTACCTGATCGGCACGCCGCACCTGTCGGATCATCTCGAGAACGGGCTGGATGCGCTGGGCCTGTCCGCGTCGGAGGACGAGGACGATCTCATCCGCGGCGGCTGAGCGGCGCGCGCGGTCGCCGGACCCCCTGACGTGCAGACGCTTGGGCAATGAAAAACCCCCGCATGCAGGCGCATGCGGGGGTTTTCGTCTCGCGGGGCAGGTGCCGGATCAGCCCTGCTTGCGGTTCTTGATCGGGGCCCAGATCCGCTTGTTGGTGAGGTAGAGCAGCACCGACAGCACGGTGAGGAAGATCACGCCCGTGAGGCCCGCGTTCTTGCGCGCCATCATCTTGGGCTCGGCCGTCCACATCAGGAAGGCGGCCACGTCCTCGGATTGCTGCTCGATCGTCGCCTCGGTGCCGTCGTCGAATTCGACATCGTCACCCCAGAGCGGTTGCGCCATCGAGATCCAGCTGCCCGGAACGGTCGGCTTGCCATGCTCGTCCTTGCACTCCTCCGGGTAGCCGCCGGCGGTGAAGGCGGCGTTGTAGCTGCCGTCCATGTCGTCGGGGGCGCATTCCGGCGGCTCCTCGTAGCCGACCATCAGCGAGTAGATGTACTCCGCCCCGCCCATGCCCTTGAAGAGCTGCGCCAGACCGGTGCCGTAGGGCCCGTGGAACCCGGCGCGCTTTTTCGCCATCAGCGACAGG
>CAJXKX010000359.1 GCA_913055965.1 uncultured Roseovarius sp. | reverse complement strand
TCATGGTCGCTCGCGTTCAGGTCTCCCGCCCGCGATATAACCGCCGCGCGGCCCAGGGGAAACCGCCCGGCGGCAAAAAAGGGGCCGGGCGCTGAGGCCCGGCCGAGGTGTGATGCCGCAAGGCACCGGCGGATGAGGGAAATCCGACTATTGGCTCATTTCGGAGCGAATCTGTTGCCGCAGCACGTCTATCGGGATCGCCTTGCCGTCGCGGCGGAACGACCAGTAGGTCCAGCCGTTGCAGGAGGGCGCGCCTTCCAGCGCGGCCCCGACCTGGTGGATCGAGCCCTTGACCGTGTCCGAGATCAGCGTCCCGTCGGCGCGGACCTTGGCGGTGTACCGGCCGTTCAGCGACACCAGCACCTCGCCCGGGTTCAGCAGCCCGCGCTCGACCAGCTGGCCGAAGGGCACGCGCGGCTCGGCGCGCTTCGAGGCGCTGACCTTGACCGCGTCGACGCCCACCGCGCGGATGTCGGCGATGCGCTTCGCCGCCACCTTGCGGTAGCCCGCGTCGCGCTCGATCCCGATCCAGTGCCGCCGCAGCCGCTTGGCCACCGCGCCGGTCGTGCCCGAGCCGAAGAAGGGGTCCAGCACCACGTCGCCGGGGTTGGTGGCGGCGACCAGCACACGGTGCAGCAGCGCCTCGGGCTTCTGCGTCGGGTGCGCCTTGTCGCCCTTGTCATCCTTGAGCCGCTCATGCCCGGTGCAGATGGGCAGCACCCAGTCCGAGCGCATCTGGATACCGTCATTGAGCGCCTTGAGCGCCTCGTAGTTGAAGGTGTATTTCGCCCCCTCTTCCTTGCTGGCCCAGATCATCGTTTCGTGCGCGTTGGTCAGGCGCTTGCCGCGGAAATTCGGCATCGGGTTGGACTTGCGCCAGACAACGTCGTTGAGAATCCAGTATCCGGCATCCTGGAGCGCGGCCCCCACACGAAATATGTTATGGTAGGAGCCGATCACCCAGAGCGCGCCGGTGGGCTTCAGCAGCCGCCGCGCCGCTGCCAGCCACTCCCGCGTGAAGCGGTCATAGGCGGCAAAGCTGTCGAACCTGTCCCAGGCGTCATCGACGGCATCGACGGCGCTGTTGTCGGGGCGGTGCAGATCGCCGCGCAGTTGCAGGTTGTAGGGCGGATCGGCGAAGATCAGGTCGATGCTGGCCTCGGGCAGGCCGTTCATCACCTCGATGCAATCACCGGCGAGAATCGTGTTGAGAGGGAGCGCGGCGACGCGCCCGGTCCTGGTTCTTGTGGTCATTTTCTGCCTCTGTCCCGGCGCGTTGGGCGCTCTGTGTCTTGGCAAAAGAATGAGTCAAAGCCGATTCGCGGTCAATTTCTTTTTTGAATCAGGGGGTTAGTTATTTTTCTTGATACAAGATATTGTGCACCGGTTTGAAGGAACGCCTATGGTGAGGGGTGACACCGAGATTTAGGAGCGCGGCGCGATGCGCCTTTGACGGGTAGCCCGCGTTGCGCTCCCACCCGTAGCCGGGAAACTGTTGCGCCAAATCCCGCATGAGACTATCGCGGCAGGTCTTGGCCACGATCGACGCGGCGGCGATCGAGAGCGAGGCGGCATCGCCCCTGACGATCGCGCGCGCAGGCAGGGTCAGGCCCCGCGGGATCATGTTGCCGTCGACGAGCACCATGTCAGGCGCAGGGTCGAGCGCGGCGACCGCCCGCTCCATCGCCAGATGCGCGGCGCGCAGGATGTTGATCCCGTCGATCTCGGCCACGCTGGCATGCGCGACCGAGACCTGAGCGCAGCCCATCAGCGCGGCGCAGAGCGCCTCGCGGCGCTTTTCGCTCAGCTTCTTTGAATCGTTCAGCCCCTCGGGGATGTTCGCAGGATCGAGGATCACCGCCGCCGCCGTGACCGGCCCGGCGATCGGGCCGCGCCCGACCTCGTCCACCCCGGCGATGCGGGCGTGGCCCTGCGCGCGGGCGGCATGCTCATGCGTGAGATCGGGGGCTGTCATGCGCCCTGATGGCACGGGCCCGCCACGAATGCAAAGGGAGGGGCGCAACGGCCCCTCCCTGTTTGTCCGCGCGCGGACCTGCTGCTCAGTAATAGCCGTACTGGTTCAGGCAGCGATCGCGATAGATGGTGCCGTGATAGCCGCCCACACGCACCGCGCAGGCCGCGGGCAACGCCGCATAGGTGTAGTTGTAGCTGCCGAGGCAGTTCCCGGAATAGCCCGAGCGATGGCCCTTGTGGACCCGGCAGGCATTCGGCAGGTTGACGCGGCGGTGGCCGTAGCCGTGGTGCCTGTCATGGCCGCGATGCCTGTCATAGCCGCGATCATGGCCGCGATCATGGCCGCGATAGTGCCCGGCCTTGTGGCCGCCATAGCCGTCATGGTGCCCGCGCGAGACGTGCCCGCCATGATGCTTGCGCTTTTTCTCGTTGTTCACGATGGCCGCGCCGATGATCGCGCCCACGGCGATCCCCGCGATGACCTTGGCGGCATCATTGCCCGCGCGGACCTCGGTGGGCGTGAGGGTGGAAGCGAGCGCGAGGGCGCCTGCCATGAGGGACATGGTGAACCTGGTAAACATGGGGGTGATCCTTTTCTTCGATGTTGGCGTTCGGGTCTTGGGATGGGAAGCGGTCACTTGCCGTACCTGTCGCGCAGGTAGTTCTGGCGCGCGTCGTAGCCGTCACCGCGCGGATAGGCGTTGCCGTATCCATGCGCCGGATAGCGGCTGTGGTGGCGGCGGTCCCGGTAATGGTCATGGCGGCGGTAGTGGCCGTAACCGCGGTCATGATAGCCATGGTGCCGATAGCGGGGCCGGGCATGGCGATAGCCGCGATGCTTGTAGCCGCGATGATACCCGCGCGAGACATGGCCGCGATAATGGCGATGCCCGACCAGCTGGATCGGAGCGCCGATGGCGGGCCGGTCCTGTGCGAAAGGCGAGGCGGCCGCCGCGGGGGATACGCCGCCGAGGCCGAGGGTGGCACCGAAGGCGAAAGCGAGAAGCGTACGGAACATGGTGTTTCCTTTCGGGTTTTGCGTGGCGGCGCGCCGTGCTGTTTGCGCCGGACCGCCTTGACCGCAGGTCGTGCCGAAAAGATGCGCCCGACCCCGCGAGACAGGCAATATCGCCCCCATGATATCCGATAACGGGCGCGTCCCGGGTCATTTCGCGTCACGGGTTATTGAATAGCCGCGCGCGCTGGCGCATCTTGGCCGCATGAAACGCATCGCGCATCTCCTGGCCCCGGCCATCGCCCTCGCCTGTATCGCCGAACCGGCACTCGCGGCCTGTCAGGTCGAGT
>CAJXKX010000358.1 GCA_913055965.1 uncultured Roseovarius sp. | reverse complement strand
GGTCGCGCGCGGAGACGGCGTAGCTGAGCGGGCTGTCCTGCCCGGCGGGGATATCCGCCCATTTTCCCTTGCGCGTCATGCCGCCCTCCGATTCCATGTCGGGGGCAGGGTGCGCGCCCCGCCTTAAGGATCGTTTAAAGCGCGCATTTGACACAAATTCCGCGGAGGAGACCGGCATGGAGCGCTGCGGCTGGGCGGGGGACGACCCGCTCTATATCGCCTATCACGACGAGGAATGGGGCGTGCCGCTGCGCGATGGCCGCGCGTTGTGGGAGGCGCTGGTCCTGGAGGGGTTCCAGGCGGGGCTGAGCTGGATCACGATCCTCCGCAAGCGCGAGAATTTCCGCAATGCTTTCCATGGGTTCGACCCCGAGGTGATCGCCGGTTGGGGCGCACCGGAGGTCGAGCGGCTGGCCGCCGATCCGGGCATCGTGCGGCACCGGGGCAAGATCGAGGCCACCATCGGCAACGCGCGGGCCTGGCAGCGGATCGAGGCGGAGCGCGGCTTTGCCCGCTACCTGTGGGATTTCGTGGAGGGCCGCCCGATTCGCAACCACTGGGAGATGCTGGCGCAGGTGCCCGCGCAGACAGAACTGTCGGTCAATATCTCGAGGGATCTCCGGCGCCGCGGGTTCCGCTTTTGCGGGCCGGTGACAACCTATGCGTTCCTGCAGGCGGCGGGTCTGGTGAACGATCACCTGGTGACCTGCCCCTGTCACGAGCGGGTGATGCGGGCGCAATGAGGCGCGGCTTTGCCCGCACCGGTATCGCGTCGGTATCGCGTCGGTATTCCGTCGGTGCCGCGGTGAAGGTGCCGTGATGGCGGCGCGGCGGGCGGTTTGACACCGGGCGGTTCCTGAGCAAGGAGGGCCGGACGCGCACGGGCGCGGCGGAGGAGGGCGGATCATGGACAACGCAGGCCGGATGTCGCTGGGCATCCTTCTGATGATCGGGTTCTGCGTGCTGGCCCCGCTCCAGGACAGTTTCGCCAAGCTCATTGGCGGGGCGGTGGCGGTGGGGCTGGTGGCCGCCACCCGATTCCTGTTCCAGGCGGGGCTGCTCTTGCCGGTGGCGCTGGCCCGTGGCTGGCTGCACCGCCCGGGAGGGGCCGAGATCGGGCTGCACCTGCTGCGCGGGGTGCTGCTGCTGGTGGCGACCGCGTTCTTCTTTACCGCGCTGCGCTTCATGCCGATTGCCGATGCCATCGCCATTTTCTTCGTCGAGCCGTTCATCCTGACGCTGCTGGGCGGGCTGCTCTTGGGCGAGCCCATCGGCCCGCGCCGCTACATCGCCTGCGGGGTGGGGTTCGCGGGGGCCTTGCTGATCATCCAGCCGTCGTTTCAGGAGGTGGGGGCGGTGGCGTTCCTGCCGCTGGTGACGGCGCTGTGTTTCGCCTTCTACATGATCCTGACGCGGCGGATGGCGACCCGGATGCACCCCATCGCGCTGCAGGTCCATACCGGGCTGGCGGCGCTGGCGATCGCCGTGCCGCTCTTGTGGGCCTTCAAGGGCAGCGGCTTTGCCCCGCTCGATGCAAGCTGGCCCGCGCCCGAGACCCTGCGCCTGCTGGTGGCGCTGGGGGTGGTGGCGACGCTGAGCCATGTCTGCCTGAGCTTTGCGCTGTCGCTCGCGCCCGCGTCGCTGCTGGCACCGCTGCAATACCTGGAGATCGTGAGCGCCACGGCGCTGGGCTATTACATCTTCGGCGACCTGCCCGATAGGCTGGCCGTGGCGGGGATCGTGCTGATCGTGGTCTCGGGGCTGTTTGTCTTCCTGCGCGAGCGGCACCTTGAGCGGCGGCCTACGCCGCAGCCCTGAGCCGCTTGCCCGCTTACCCGAGCCGCTTGCGCGCCGTCACCGGGCCGTCGCCCTGCGCCGCGATGCGCGCGATGGCGTCGTGCAGCGGCTCGTACGCCACGGCCATATGATGGGCGTTGGCGTGCAGGAGCGTGTCGGGGTCGGCGACCCAGGCGACATGACCGCGCCAGAACAGCAGATCGCCGCGCGCGAGCGGCGCATCCTCGGGCAGGGGATGGCCAAGCGCGGCCTCCTGCTCGGCGCTGTCGCCGGGGCAGGGGAGGGCGCAGGCGAGGCAGGCGATCTGAACCAGCCCCGAACAATCGATGCCGAGGCTGGAATTTCCGCCCCAGAGATAGGGCGTGCCGATGAGCCGCGCGGCCACCGTGACGGGATCGCTCTCGGGCGCATCGAGCGGCGCGAGATGCGCGCGCGGCACGAAGCCCTGTGGCGTCTGCGCGAAGCGCCCGGCCTCGCCCGTCACCTGCACCTGCGCGCCGAGGCTGAGCATCGCGCGCTCGGGCGTCTTGAAATCGGCGGCGGGGTAGAGATGGGTGGCGCGCGCGCTGACGCGGTGCGTCACAGGTGCGTCGGGGGCGAGCGCCGCCTCGGGGACAAAGCCGGGATAGCCGTCGCGCTGGGCCGTGACCGCGATCCAGCCGGCGGGAGATCCTCGGGTCAGGCCCGAGGATGACGCGGGCGCGTCGGTCAGGTCCACCGCCTCGCCCATCAGGAGTTGCCGGTCGCGCGGGCCGTTCGGCGCGCGGCAGAGATCGGCCAGCGGCCAGCCGATGCGGCGCGTGCCGCTCACAGCCCCAGCACCTCGGGCAGGGCCTCGAGCAGCGCGCGCGCGCCCATGCCGACGCCGCCCTTGGGCCGGGCGGGGGCGGGTTTGGGCTGCCAGGCGTAGATGTCGAAATGGCTGTAGGGCAGGCCCCCCGCAAAGCGGCGCAGGAACAGCGCGGCGGTGATCGAGCCCGCCATGCCGCCCGCGGGCGCGTTGTCGAGATCGGCGATCCCCGGCTCGATCATCGGCTCGTAGGAGGTATGGAAGGGCATGCGCCAGACCGGATCGGCCACCTTGTGCGCCGCCGCGTCGAGGGCCGCGGCGAAGCGGGGATCGTCGGTATAGTAGGGCGCGAGATCGGGGCCCACGGCCACCCGTGCCGCGCCGGTGAGCGTGGCCATCGAGATCATCAGGTCGGGCGCGGCCTCGGCCCCGAGGGCCAGCGCATCGGCCAGCACCAGCCGCCCCTCGGCATCGGTGTTGTTGATCTCGACCGTCAGGCCGTTGCGCGCGGTCAGGATGTCGCCGGGGCGGAAGGCGGTGGCGCTGACCGAATTCTCCACCGCCGGGATCAGCACCCGCAGCCGCAGCGGCAGGCCGAGCGCCATGATCATGTGGGCAAGCCCCAGCACGGTGGCCGCGCCGCCCATGTCCTTTTTCATCAGGCTCATGCTGCTGCCGGGCTTGAGGTTGAGCCC
>CAJXKX010000357.1 GCA_913055965.1 uncultured Roseovarius sp. | reverse complement strand
CATGCGTGCGGGGCCGGAGCCAGTCGCGCATCAGCAGCGGCTCGAAGGCCGAGGTGATGGTGATGATGACATCCGCCTGCGCGCCCAACTCCTCCGGGCTCACGCCCTCGAAGCCGAGGCCCAGCTCCTCGGCCACCGCCTGCAGGCGCGGCAGCATCTCGGGATGCGGGTTCCACGCCACGACCCTCTCGAAATCGCGCTGCTCGGCGGCGGCGCGCAACTGAAAGGTCGATTGATGGCCCGCCCCGACCATGCCCAGCACCTTCGCATCCTTGCGCGCCAGATGCGCGATGGACACCGAACTTGACGCCGCCGTGCGCAGCGCGGTCAGGTAATTGCCCCCCACCAGCGCCGACAGCCGCCCGGTATCGGGATCGAACAGGCACACCGTCGATTGGTGGTTGGTCAGCCCCTTGTCGGCATTGCCCGGCCAATAGCCGCCCGCCTTCAGCCCCAGCGCGAGCCCCGCCCGGTCGAACCCGCCCTTGAAGCCATAGAGCGCATCGGCATGGCCGATGGCCTCGCGCACGACCGGGAAATTGTAGGCGTCGCCCCGCGCCATCGCGGCGAACACGGCCTCGACGGCGGCAAAGGCATCGGCGCGGCTGATGACCTGCTGACAGATATCCTCGCCGACAACGGCGATTCCCTGCGTCTCGACTTGGCTGTCCATCATGCCGCCCTCAATAGGCCCGGCCACGGGCCGAGACCGGCCAGACGGTTTCGACCGTGCCATTGCGGACACCGACGTACCAGTCATGCACGTTGCAGGTGGGGTCGCAATGCCCCGGCACGAGGCGCAGCTTCTCGTTCACCTCGAGCACGCCCTCGGGGTCCGACACGACGCCATGCTCGTCCGAGCACTTGACGTATTCCACGTCCGTGCGGCCGAAGACGAAGGGCAGGCCGGAATCCACCGACTGCGCCTTGAGGCCCGCATCGACGATGGCCTTGTCGGCCTTGGCATGGCTCATGACGCTCGTCAGGATGAACAGCGCATTCTCCCACTCGCCCTGATCGATGCGGTTGCCGTCCTTGTCGAGGATGCGGCCATAGTCGGCATCCATGAAGGCGTAGGAGCCGCACTGAAGCTCGTTATACACCCCCGAATTGCCCTCGAAATAATAGCTGCCGGTGCCACCGCCGCCGACGATGTCGCAATCCAGCCCCTCGGCCTTGAGCGTGTCGACGGCATCCTTGACCATGGCCACGGCCACGTCGATCTTGGCCTTGCGGTCCTCGTACTTGTCCATGTGCTGCATCGCGCCCTGATAGGCCTGGATGCCTGCGAATTTGAGCCCCGGCGCGGCGTCGATGGCCTTGGCGATCTCCACCACCTCGGGCGTCGTGGTGACACCGCAACGCCCCGCGCCGCAGTCGATTTCCACCAGGCATTCGATCTGCGTCCCGTGCTTCTGCGCCGCCGCCGACAGGTCGGCCACATTGGCCAGGTCATCGACACAGCAGATCGTGCGCGCGCCCAGCTTCGGCATCCTCGCCAGCCGGTCGATCTTGGCGGGGTCGCGCACCTGATTGGACACCAGCACGTCCTTGATCCCGCCACGGGCAAAAACCTCGGCCTCGCTCACCTTCTGGCAGCAGACACCGCAGGCACCGCCCAGGCTCTCCTGCAACTTGGCCACATCCACCGACTTGTGCATCTTGCCATGCACCCTGTGGCGCATGCCATGCGCGCGGGCCCAGTCGCCCATCTTCTTGATGTTGCGCTCCAGCGCGTCGAGATCGAGCACGAGGCAGGGCGTCTGGATATCGGCCTCGTCCATGCCCGGCAGGGCGGGGATGTCAAAACCCACTTCGTAGTCGTCGAGATTGATCACGTCTTTCATGGTGTCCTCCGGTTTATCCATTTGGCCAGGCACGCGCCCGGCCTGTGCTCATTTGATCCAGGGCAGTTTGTCGAGATCGACATTCCCGCCGGTGATGATGACGCCCACGCGCTTGCCCGCAAAGACATCGCGGTTTTTTAGGATCGTCGCCAGCGGAACGGCGCAGCTTGCCTCGATCACGATCTTCATCCGCGCCCATGTCAGCTTCATCGCGTCGATGATTTCCTCTTCGCTCGCGGTCAGGATGTCGGTCACGTTGCGGCTGACGAAATGCCAAGTGTTTTCCTTGAGCGGCACCTTGAGCCCGTCGGCCACGGTATTGGGCGCATCATCGGCGATGATATGCCCCGCCTTGAAGCTGCGATAGGCATCGTCGGCCTGCTCCGGCTCGGCGGCGTAGATCTTCACGTCGGGCGCGAGGTTCGACAGCGTCAGGCAGGTGCCCGACACCATCCCGCCGCCGCCGATGGGCGCGATCACCGCCTCCAGCCCCTCGACCTGCTCGATCAGTTCCGCCGAACACGTCGCCTGCCCCGCGATCACGCGCGGATCGTTGTAGGGGTGCACGAACTCCGCGCCCGTCTCTTCCTGCACGCGGGCGAACACCTCTTCGCGGCTGGTGGTCGAGGGCTCGCATTCGGTTATGATCCCGCCATAGCCGCGCACCGCGTCCTTCTTGGCCTGCGGCGCGGTGCGCGGCATCACCACGTGGCACGGAATGCCCCGCCGCCCGGCGGCATAGCTGAGCGACAGCGCGTGATTGCCGCTCGAATGCGTGGCGACGCCCCGCGCCGCCTGCTCGTCGCTCAGGCCGAACACCGCGTTCGACGCACCACGCACCTTGAACGCGCCGGCCTTCTGGAAGTTCTCGCATTTGAAAAACAGCTGCGCCCCCGTCAACTCGTTGAGAAACGACGACGTCAGCACCGGCGTACGGTGAATGTAGGGCGCGATCCGCTCGCGCGCGGCGCGCACATCCCCGATCGTCAGGTCGGCGGCGGTCTGCGGTTGGTGGTCCAGCATCTTGGTCCTCCTTTTCAAGCGGCCTGCGCGTGGGCGGCAGGCGCGGTGGCCCGGAAATGCGCCTGCGCGGCGGCCACCCCGCTGCCAAGCGTTATCGGATAGTCGAGGTCGGCCATCGCCATCTCGATCACGGCCAGCCCGGACAGCACCATCGCATCCGTCAGGCTGCCAAGGTGACCGATGCGGAAGGCGCGCCCGCTCATCTCTCCGAGGCCAATGCCAAAGCTCATCCCGTAGGTGGCAAAGGCGTGGTTCACCAGCGCGTTACTGTCGAACCCCTCGGGAACATAGATGGCGCTGACCGTGTCGGAGTAAAGGTCGGGCGACTGCGCCACGAGCCGCAACCCCCACGCATCGACCGCCGCGCGCACCCCATCCGCCAGCCGGGTGTGGCGGGCATAGACGTTGTCCAGCCCCTCCTC
>CAJXKX010000356.1 GCA_913055965.1 uncultured Roseovarius sp. | reverse complement strand
GGGAGGTGCCGGCGTGGTCGACGCGCAGGCCGCGAGGTGCGTGCGTGGTGGCAGGGTCGTCCTTGGCCGAGGAGATCGGCAAGCTCGACCTGGCGAGCTTCGGACCCCGAACGCTGCGAGTGCGGGACGACGTCCAGAACGTGCCGGTGACCTACCTGGTGCTCCTCCGGGAGGGGGATGCTCTCGTCTACGCGTCGTCCATGGACGACGTTGCTGCGTTCCCAGCTTGGCCCCGGATGCGACCGCTCGGGGTGGTGCCGATGGCGGGCAGCTCGCCCCTGTTCGCCGGAGTCCAGCAGGCGGTGCTCGGCGAGGTCGAGTACCAGCTCGACACACGCGTCTTCGACGTCACGGTCACCGACGCCGACGGCAACCAGTACGGGAACGAGGCCGACGTGACCGCGGTCGAACCGCCGACCGCCAGCGCCTGGGCCGAATCTCCGACCGTCCGCCCCGGGGTGGCGGTCACCCTCAACGCGAGCGTGAGCACCGCCGACGGTGACTTCGTCACCTACGAGTGGGACCTGGACGGCGACGGCACCATCGGCGGGAAGCGTCCGGTCAAGACCGCGCGGCAGGCGATCACCCAGATCATCATTGCCGACGTGTCGATGTCGCTCGACAACGTGCTTGCCGTGGCCGGCGCCGCCCGCGATCACGGCTGTTCCATGCGCATCGGGGTGAATGCCGGCAGTCTCGAAAAGCACCTGCTCGACAAGTATGGCGAGCCGTGCCCCGACGCGATGGTGGAATCGGGCCTCGACCATATCCGCATCCTGCAGGACAACGACTTTCACGAGTTCAAGATCAGCGTGAAGGCGTCGGACGTGTTCATGGCCGTGGCCGCCTATATGCAGCTGGCCGACGCCACCGACGCGCCGCTGCATCTCGGGATCACCGAGGCGGGGGGCCTCACCTCCGGCACGATCAAGAGCGCGATCGGCCTGGGCAACCTGCTCTGGGCCGGGATCGGCGACACGATCCGCGTGAGCCTCTCGGCCGATCCGGTGGAAGAGGTCAAGGTGGGCTACGAAATCCTCAAGTCGCTGGGCCTGCGGCACCGCGGCGTCAACATCATCTCCTGCCCGTCCTGCGCCCGGCAGGGCTTTGACGTGATCGCCACGGTGGCGGAACTTGAGGACCGGCTGGCGCATATCAAGACTCCGATGAGCCTCAGCATCATCGGCTGCGTGGTCAACGGCCCCGGCGAGGCGCTGATGACCGATGTGGGCTTTACCGGCGGCGGTGCCGGGCACGGCATGGTCTATCTCGCGGGCAAGGCGAGCCACAAGATGTCGAACGCATCGATGATCGACCATATCGTCGACGAGGTCGAGAAACGCGCCGCCGAGATCGAGGCGGGCAGCGCGCAGGCGGCGGAGTAGGGAACGCCCGCCTCAATTCGTGCGCGGGCGATCGCCCGGGAAAGGAGAGGTCAGGTCGTCCTGTCGGCGCGCTCTTCGCGCTCCTCTCCCCCTTCCTCGCCCGCCTCCGTTGTGCCCTCGGTTTCCGGGTCGTAGCCCGTCTCGCCGTCTTCGAGCAGGGTGACGTGGGTGCTGTCGGTTTCGGGGTCGTAGGCGAGCCCGTAGGTGCCGGGGCCCTCGTCGCGGGTTCGTTGCCATTCGTGCCACGCGGCATAGGCGAACACCCCCACGAATGGGGTGAGGATGAGGAAAGCGAGGGTGCTTGCGGACATCAGCGCCTTTCCGGGCGGCGCGCCGCCCTCATGCGTTGGCTTCGCGGATCTTGTCGGCGGCGGCCTTGTCGTAGGTCACGCCATTCTGGTCGAAGAGCTGGTCGAGTTCGCCCGAGAGGGTCATCTCGGTGATGATGTCGCAGCCGCCCACGAACTCGCCCTTGACGTAGAGTTGCGGGATGGTGGGCCAGTCGGAATAGTCCTTGATGCCCTGGCGGATCTCCTCGTCGGCGAGCACGTTCACATCGGCGAAATCCACGCCCATGAAGTTGAGCACCCCGGCCACGCGGCTGGAAAAGCCGCATTGCGGCATGTCCTTGGTGCCCTTCATGTAGAGCACGACATCGTTGGCCTGGACGGTCTCGGCGATGCGGGTCTTGGCGTCGGTCATTATCTGCGGTCCTTGGGGATGAAGAGTTTTGCGTAGGTTTGCGGATCGCGGGAGATGCGGTAGCTCATCGACTGCCCGCCGCTCACGCCCGAGGAGTAGTGCGATTCGATCACGCTGTCGCCGGGGCCCGGCTCGGTGCCGCGCCCGTCCTCGCGCCCGGTGTCGCGCTCGTGGCGCAGCACCTGCGCCGCCCGCAGCACGGCGAGCAGCAGCACGAGCCCGGACAGGATCGTGACGATCGCGGCCCCCGACATCAGCCGGGCGCCTTGGTGGTGAGCGCGAGCGCGTGGATCGCACCGTTGGGCCCGTCCATCCGGCCCTTGAGCGCGGCGTAGACGAGGCGCTGCTGCTGCACGCGGTTCAGCCCGCGAAAGCTCTCGTCGATGACTTCGGCCGAGAAATGCACGCCGTCATCGCCCTCGACGGTGATGCGGGCATCGGGCAGCGCCTCGCGGATGAGCGCCTCGAGATCGGAAGCGAGAAGGGCCATCGGCTTGTCTCCCTTGTGTCCTCTGCGGCAGATGTAGACCGCCGGGTGGCCACGTGCAAGGGAGGCTCAGATTTCCTCGCCCTTCTTGAGCAATTCCTCGATCAGGGCGCGCTGCAGCGCGCCGCTGTCGCCGCCGCCATAGAGCAGCCCGCCCGAGGAATAGAGCGTGCCGAAGCTCTGCGCGAGGTTGACCACCTGGCCTATCCCGGAAATCAGCTGGTCCTTTTCGAGGGCCGCGAGCGGGTGGATATAGGCCGACCACAGCACCTCGTTGCCGATGGCGTAGCGTGCGTCGAGGGCGCTGTCGAAATTGGCCTGCATCATGCGGGTCATCTGCGCGGGCGTGAGATCGGCGCTGCGCGCGACCGGCACCATGGCGCGCATCCGGTCGGCGCGCGCATCGGTGACGACAAGCACCTGCACGCCCCCGACGGCGAATTGCCAGGCGGTGCCGTTGCCCTGCGCCTCGGGGTCGAGCGCGCGGAGGATGGCGTCGAGCCGCTCGAGCGTCATGGCGGGCTCGGGGTCGGGGGTCTCTGCCGCGGGAGGCGCGTCGGGCGCTCCCTGCTCTTGCGCGGCAAGCGCGGGCGGCAGAAGGCACAGGAGGGCGGCAAGCAGGCGCAGGCGGGGCATGGCGTGTCCTTTGTCGGGCTTTTGGACAGCCTGCCACAGGCCCCGCCGCCGCGCCACGCCCCTCGCCGATTCGTGAAGCGGCAGGCG
>CAJXKX010000355.1 GCA_913055965.1 uncultured Roseovarius sp. | reverse complement strand
TGGTCCATGTCGTCGAGACCGGTGGCGAGACCGGCGAGACCGCCATCGCGCTGATAGGCGGCGTTGGCCACGTCGACCGCGTCGCGCACCGCGCGCAGGAAGCTCTGGAATCCGGTCTCGGACTTGCCCTGTTCGGCAAGCTGATAGAGCTTCTGCTCGGCGGCGACGATCTGTTCGGCGGGCTCGCTGTCGATCTCGACGCGGGTGGCGCGCGCGGCGATGTCGTGGCCCAATGCGATCAGTTCGCGGCGGATGGCGAGATCGTAGATGATCTGCGCGTAGTCGCGCGCGGCATAGGTCGAGATCGCCGCGCCCGCGAGGTTGACGAGATAGGCCGGCCCGCCAAGCTCGCGCAGGCCCTCGTCATCCTCGAGAAAGGCGCGCAGCGTCACCGGCGAGGCGAGCGCGTTGCGGGTGATGCGCGCGGCGGCGGTCTCGAAGATGCGGGCGTGGACGGGATCGTAGAAATGCTGCGGCCCGATCACCGAGGCGACGCGGTCGTAGATGTCGTTGTTGGTCAGGATCGCGCCCAGCAATTGCTGTTCGGCCTCGATGGAATGGGGCACGCTGTCGGCGGCCTCGATCTCGGCCCCGGTGGGATTAAATGCGCGGATTTCGTTCATCGCCGTCTGCCCCGGTCTGTGCCTGTTTCTGCCGTCCGCATCTTCTACGCCAAAGCCGCGCCGCGCGCCACGTGGACAAAGCTGTGGACGGCTGCGGGGATAAGGGCTGCGCGGCCCGCATCCCCGCGTGACCGCGCCCCCTATCCTGTGGTGCGGTGGGGCGAGAATACCATATCCGGTAGGCGATTTCGATTCGCGATGCGAATTATCCACCGCGCCGTGGCGTGGATTTATTTCTTGTTCTCTTCCTGCCACTTACGGGGCGCGTCGAGAAACGCCTCGACCTGATCGAGCGTCGCGGCACCGAACGCGCCCTGCGCGCGGGCCTCGGCCAGCACGTCGCGCCAGGTGCAGAGGTGGTGCAGCGCGACGCCGTGATCGCCGAGGGTTTTCTCGGTCTCGGGGAAGATGCCGTAGTAGAAGATCACCGCCGTGTGCCCGCATTCCGCCCCGGTCTCGCGGATCGCATCGACGAAGCTGAGCTTCGATCCGCCATCGGTGGTGAGGTCCTCGACCAGAAGCACGCGCTGCCCGTCGGTCATCGCGCCCTCGATGCGGGCGTTGCGGCCGTAGCCCTTGGGCTTCTTGCGGACATAGGTCATCGGCAGGGCCATGCGCTCGGCCACCAGCGCGGCGAAGGGGATGCCCGCCGTCTCGCCGCCCGCCACGTTGTCGAACGCCTCGAAGCCCGCCTCGCGCATCACCGTGACGGTGAGGAAATCCATCAGGGTGGAGCGGATGCGCGGGTAGGAGATCAGCTTGCGGCAGTCGATATAGGTGGGCGAGGGCAGGCCCGAGGACAGCGTAAAGGGTTCGTCCGCATTGAAATGCACCGCGCCGATTTCCAGCAGCATGCGGGCGGTGAGGCGGGCGATCTCGTCCTTGGGCGGGTAGGTGGCGGGGATCATGGCGGGGTCCTTGGGTTGGGCGCTGCGCCGAAGGGATGTGATGCCTCCGGCGGGAGTATTTTGGGCAAGATGAAGGTCAGGTCACGCGCCAATGGAGCGCGAAGCCGGGGTCGAAGACGGTGACGGGGCCGTCGCCGGTCTCGATCCTGGACGGGTAGGGGACGGGATCGCCCTTGGTCAGGGTGATCCGCGCCTCGTTCGCGGGCAGCCCGTAGAAGGCGGGACCGTGGAGCGAGGTGAAGCCTTCGAGACGGCTCAAAGCGCCCTCCTCCTCGAAGACATGGGCGAGGATCGACAGCGTGTTGGGCGCGGTGAAGCAGCCCGCGCAGCCGCAGGCGCTTTCCTTCAGGGCGTCGGTATGCGGCGCGCTGTCGGTGCCGAGAAAGAAGCGCGCATCGCCCGAGGTGGCGGCGGCGCGCAGGGCGCGGCGGTGCGTCTCGCGCTTGGCCACGGGCAGGCAGTAGTAATGCGGCCTGATCCCGCCCGCGAGGATATGGTTGCGGTTGATCACGAGGTGATGCGTGGTGATGGTCGCGGCGAGGTCTTGCGGCTGCGAGGTGACATAGTCCACGGCATCGGAGGTGGTCACATGCTCCATCACCACGCGCAGCCCCGGCGTGGCGCGGCGGATGGGGTCGAGCACGCGGTCGATGAACACCGCCTCGCGGTCGAAAATGTCGATATCCGCGTCCGTCACCTCGCCATGCACGCAGAGCGGCAGGCCGATTTCGGCCATCTTGTCGAGCACGCCGCGCACCTTGTCAAAGTCTCGCACGCCCGAGGCGGAGTTGGTGGTGGCCCCTGCGGGGTAGAGTTTGACCGCCGATACGAGGCCGCTCGCGTGAGCGTCGGCGACGTCATCGGGGTCGGTCTGCTCTGTCAGATAGAGCGTCATCAGGGGGGTGAAGTCCATGCCCTCGGGCAGCGCCGCCATGATCCGGTCGCGATAGGCGCGGGCGTCATGGGCCGTGACCACGGGCGGCACGAGGTTGGGCATGATGATGGCGCGGGCGAAATGGCGCGCGCTCTCGGGCAGGACGGCCTCGAGCATCGCGCCGTCGCGCAGGTGCAGGTGCCAGTCGTCGGGGCGGCGGAGGATCAGGCTCTGTGTCATGGCCCGAGCGCATACACAATCGCGCGCGCCTGCGCCAGTGCTAGCCGTCCGGCGCGTCGAGCCGGGCGCGCGCCTGGCTCAGCGCGTTGCGGTAGCGCGGGCCGCCGCGCTTGCGGGCGAGCACGTTCTCGCAGAAGCGCACGGTCAGCGCGTCGCGCTGTTCGCCGGTCAGATGTCGCAGCAGCGGGAACAGGTAGCCCCGCTCGTCGCGCCGCTTGCGCCAGAGCGCGGCGAGGCTCTGGCGGGTCAGCCGGCCCGCGCTCATCTGCGCGAGGATGCGCGGCACCACGCCCATCCGCACCAGCACCTCCTCCATCGTGTAGCCGAGGTGGCGGGTGCGGAAGCGCAGCACGCTTGCGCGGTTGAACAGCGCCGAATGCATGGCATCCTGCTCGACCCCGGGGTCGTAGAGCAGCACCGCGCCGGCGGCGGCGTCGAGCATGTCGGGGGCATAGCCGTAGCGGTCGGTGAAGGAGGTGCGGCGCATCGCGAGGTAGCGGTCGTCCCATTCGGCAACGCGCGGGTCGAGCGTGGCCTGCGGGCGCAGCATCAGCACGCGCGCGCCCGGCGCGGCCACCGAGAAGGCGGCGGCGGCATAGCCGCAGGCCCCCGCCCCGTAGAAGATCACCTGTTCGAACTCGTCGGAGAAGCCGTCGTC
>CAJXKX010000354.1 GCA_913055965.1 uncultured Roseovarius sp. | reverse complement strand
GTCGGGCGGCGGCGGGTCGGGCGCGGTGAACAGCGTGATTCGATCCGGCCCCTCGAAGGCGCGGCCGAACAGCTCCTCGCGCCCGAGCGTCCTGCCGTCATGGCTGTCAAGCGTCAGCACCTCGTCGCGAAACGCGATCCGCGCCCCTCCGGGCACGCTGGTAACGCTTAATTGATCGGGGCTGCGCAGCATCATGTAATCCGACAGGTCGAGCCGGTCCTGCGCCGGATCGAAATCGGTGATCCGCACCGCGCCGCCGCCCGCACGCATCACGAAGAGGTCAGCCCCCGCCCCGCCGCTCAGCGTGCCGCCCGACGGCCCGGCCACGAGGATGTCATCCCCGGCCCCGCCCCGCAGCACCCCGCCCGCACCCTCGGCCACCAGCAGATCGTCGCCCGCCCCGCCGCTCAGCGTGCCCGCCCCGCGCAGCACCGCGCCGATATTGCCCGTCGCGACAGCCAGATGCGCCAGACCCGGATTGCCCTCGGTCGCGGCGACGATCTGCAGCGCGTCCTGCGCCTGCGCCATCGCCAGCCGCGTGATCCCGTCGAGCCGCGCGCCCGCCGCGCTCGCGATCGTGTCGAGATGGATGAGCCGCCCGTCGGGCAGCAGCGTCAGCAGGCTCAGCCCGTCATCGCTGCCGCCCGCAACCACGAACACCTGCCCCGCGACCTGCGCGACCGCGATATCCTGCAGGTCGGCAAAGCGGCTGAAGCGGCTGTCGATCAGGTGGTCGCGCAGCACGAGGCCGCCATCCGCCGCCCGTTCCAGCACGCTCAGCGAGTGGCTGCCCGCGCCGCCGACGATGACGAACTGCGCGCCATGCGCCGCGATCGCCTCGACCGCGGTCGGGGCCGCCACGCCGAACCCCTGCGCCGCACCGCCCGTCGCCGCGTCGACGATCCCGTCGGGCGTGGCGCGCAGCAGCACCGGGCCGGCCTGCCCCTGCAGCAGCGCCAGCGCCAGCCCCGGATCGCCCTGCGCGACCGGCGCTGCCACAGCCGCGAGCCCGCCCGCCCCATCCATCGCGTAGAGCCCGCCGCCCGCCAGCGCGAGCATGCCGCCGGCCCCGGTGCCCGGCA
This sequence comes from uncultured Roseovarius sp., assembly GCA_913055965.1. Taxonomy (GTDB): domain Bacteria; phylum Pseudomonadota; class Alphaproteobacteria; order Rhodobacterales; family Rhodobacteraceae; genus Roseovarius. The sequence continues at coordinate 2,226 of CAJXKX010000354.1, read as the reverse complement.
GGTAATCGAGCCGCGCCGCGCCCGCCGCGCCGGGATCGAGCGGGACCGGCGCGTGCATCTGCCCAAACGTGCCATCCGCCGCCAGCCCGTGCGCCATGAGCCCGCCTTCGCCCGCGCCGAGCAGCAGGACCGCCTCCTCCCCGACCCATGCAAGCGCCACGTCGCGGGCGGGCGCGCCCGCCATCGCGGGCGCAAAACCCGCGCTGTCATGCAGGCTCAGCCCGCCCGCCGCCCCCAGCCGATAGACGCTTAGGCCGCCCTCCGCCCCGGTCGCGGCATAGACCAGCGTCGCGCCGTTCACCTCCGCCACCGTCACGGCGCGGATCGCGGTATCGAGCGCCGCCTCGCCGGCCGTCACGCGCGCCCTGAACTGCAGACGCATTGCCACCCTCCGTGCCCATCACAGGCCCGGAGCCTCGCCCGCGCGGATGGCACCGTGCGGGCGGCGATCGTGATCGAAGCATGTCTTCTCCGGACACTTTTAGGAGAATCCACGCGAGGTGCGGCGAAACCATAGCGCGAGATAAAATGAATTTGCGTCTTGCCAAATGGATGATCAAACCGGACAAAAGAGCCACGCAACGGGAACCTTCGCTTCAGTGAGGATCAAGTGACAAATAGATTTTCCGACCGTATCGAGCGCACCACAGTCCCCTCCGAAGCGGATCGCCGGGCCTTTGTCCGCGACTGGATCGCCCGTCGGCTCTCTCCCGGCAGGATCGCCGGGACCGGGCTTGCCACCACCCTTCTGACCCTGCCGGCGCTGGCCGCCGCGCAAGGCACCACCGAGTTCGTCGCCGTCTCCGGGATCGAGGGTGTGACAGGCGTGCAGACGATGCCCGACGGGTCGGTGCAACTGACCATGAGCAACGGCACCACGATCTCGGTGCCCGCCGAGGATGTGCGCATCGGCGCGGATGGGGAAATTCTCGTGAGCGACCGGATCGCCGATATCGCCGCCGAGGTGATGGCGGGCGATGCGGGCGGCGGCGGCTTCGATGGCACCGTGCTCGCCGCAGGTCTGGGCGGCGTCGCGGCCGCAGCGGCTGCGGGCGGCGGTGGCGGAGGCGGCGGCGGCGGTGGCGGCACGCCCCAGCCCGATCCCGAACTGCTCAACCTCGCCGATTTCCAGACCGAGGTTCTGGGCGAGACCGGCGGTTTCAACAGCGAGAATACCGGCATCGCCCTGCCCGAGGGCACCACCGCCATCGAGGTCACGATCACCGATGGCGACGGCAACCCGATCACCAGCGGCGAGGGCCAGGTCGACGAAGACGGCAACTGGACCTTCGACCCGGGCGCCGAGATCCCGCAGGGCAATGTCATCGTCACCGTCACGTCCTTCGACGGCGACGACACCGAACTCGACAGCACCACGCTGCCCTTCATCATCGACACGATCCCGCCGGTCATCGCCTTCGACGAGGATATCGCGGACGACAACATCCTCAACATCGACGAACAGGATACCGGGATCACCGTCACCGGCACCACCGATGCCGAGGCGGGGCAGATCGTCACCGTCACAATCGACGGTCAGGATTTCACCGCCACCGTGCAGCCGAACGGCACCTGGTCGGTCGATCTGCCCGATACGGCGCTGGCCGGGCTGTCGGATGCGAGCGAGGTCACGATCACCGCGACCGTCTCGGACGCCGCGGGCAACCCCTCGGAAACGGCAGAGGCCAGTTTCGACACCGATTTCACCCCGCCCACGATCACTATCGACACCCCCGTGGCGGGCGACGGCGTGATCAATCTCGACGAGCAGGGCGACGGATTCCTGCTGTCGGGCACCGCACCCGGGGCCAATCCCGGCGATGTGGTGACCGTGCTGCTCGATGGCACGATCATCGGCACCACCACGGTGCAAAGCGCCGAATTCTGGTCGTTCACGGTCGGCGGTGCCAACCTCTCGGGTCTTTCGGATGGCGACACGCCGCAATTCACCGCGCGGATCAGCGACGGCGCGGGCAATGTCGGGCAGACGACGGCTGGCGCCACCACCGATCTGCAGGCACCCTCGATCGCGATCACCGACCTGTCCGCCGGTGCGATGATGAACATCGCCGAGAGTGGCGAGGACCTTACCGTCTCGGGCACCGCAACCGGGGCCGACGGGCAGGAGGTGACGGTCACCATCGGCACGGCGGAGTTCACCACCACCGTCACGGGCGGCACATGGACGGTCACGGCCCCGAACGGCGAATTGCCCCACTTCGCCGA
>CAJXKX010000353.1 GCA_913055965.1 uncultured Roseovarius sp. | reverse complement strand
GGGCCGCGCCGCCGCCTCGAGGAGCGCCGCACGCCCGGCCGCCGGCTCGACGCCGCTGCCCGCCAGCGCCGTGCGCAGATCGCCCAGCCGCGTCTCGTCCGCCGTGACGGCCAGTTCGGCCCCGAATTCGCGCGCGTCCGAGGCCAGCCGCGCGATATTCGCCCCTCCGGTCAGCGCCACCACGCGGTAGGCGTCGCGGTCGCGGCGGATGAGGTCGAGCGTGCTCTGCCCGACCGAGCCGGTCGCCCCGAATATGCTGACCCGCCGCATCGCCGCCTCACACCAGCCCGGCGGCACGCGCCAGCCCCACGGCCAGCGCCGCGCCCGCCATCGCGTCGAACCGGTCGAGCACGCCGCCATGGCCGGGGATGAGGGCCGAGGAATCCTTGACCCCCCGTTGCCGCTTGACCGCGCTTTCGGCGACATCGCCCATCTGCCCGGCGAACCCGACCGCCACCGAGACCGGGATCAGCACGGCCCCCGCGCCCGTGGGCCCGGCGAAGGCCGCACCGACACAGGCGGCCCCGATCCAGCCCGCGACGGTGCCCGACCATGTCTTCTTCGGGCTGATGCGCGGCCAGAATTTCGGCCCTCCCAGCGCCTTGCCCGCGAAATAGCCCGCCACGTCCGACACGATCACCACCAGCGCCAGCCACATCACCAGCGCGAGCCCCGTCGCCCCGGCGCGCAGATCGAAGATCACCCAAGGGGCCAGAAGCGCCGCCAGCGCCAGCGCGGCGAAGGGGCCGCGCGCGCGCGGCACCGTCCCGGCATTCACCAGCACCGCCGCCAGCGCGAGCGGCAGCACGAAGACCCCCGGCAGCCACAGCGCCACCGCAAGCACCAGGGCGGCGGTGATCGCCGCGCGTTCGGGCGCGACAGAGGCATAAAGGCGCGCCGCCTCCCACGTCATCAGCCCGCCCAGCGCCACCACCAGTGCCGCGAGCGCGAGCCCCCCCGCCCAGATCGCGCCGAGGCCCACCGCCGCCATCACCACGCCGGAGGCGAGACGCGGTGCAAGATCGGACCAGCGCGCGCCCGCGCTCATGCGCTCACCGCGCCGAAGCGGCGGTCGCGCGCGCCGTATTGCGCCAGCACCCTGGCGAAGATGTCTCGGGTGAAATCGGGCCAGAGCGTGTCGATGAATTCGTATTCGGCATAGGCCGATTGCCACAGCAGGAAATTCGAGATGCGCGCCTCGCCGGAGGTGCGGATCACCAGGTCGGGATCGGGCAGCACGCGGGTATCGAGATAGCGCGGCAAGGTCTGTTCGTCGACCGTTTCGGGGTCGAGCCGCCCCTCGGCCACGTCGCGCGCCAGCCTGCGCATGGCGCGCGCCACCTCGTCGCGGCCGCCGTAATTGATCGCGATGGTGAGGTTGAGCCGCGTGCAATGCGCGGTCATCTGCTCGGCCTCCTCCATCAGCTTGCGCAGGCCCGGTTCCAGCCGGTAGCGATCGCCGATGAAGCGCACGCGCACGTCCTCGCGCACGAATTCCTGCATTTCCTTGATGATGTAGCGGCGGAAAAGGCTCATCAGCCCCGCCACCTCGGTCTGCGTGCGCTTCCAGTTCTCGGTGGAGAAGGCAAAGATGGTCAGGTATTCGACGCCCAGGTCGGGACAGGCGGCGACGATCTCGCGCACGCGGCGCGCACCGGCATGATGGCCGAAGAGCCGCGGTCTCCCGCGGCTCTGCGCCCAGCGGCCGTTGCCGTCCATGATGATCGCCACATGGCGCGGCCCGGCTTCGCTGCGCGGTTTGGTCGCCATGCGTGCCTCCTGCGCCATCAGACCTGCATGATCTCGGCTTGCTTGGTCTCGAGCGCCTCGTCGACATGCTTGATGTAGGTGTCGGTCAGGTCCTGCACCGCGCCTTCCCAGAATTTCTGGTCATCCTCGGACATGCCCTCGGCCTTGGCCTTCTTGATCCGGTCCATGCCGTCGCGGCGCACGTTGCGCACGGCGACGCGGGCGTGTTCGGCGTATTGCGCGGCGACGCGGGTCAGTTCGCGGCGGCGCTCCTCGTTGAGTTCGGGGATGGGCAGCATGATGATCGGCCCGTTGGTCTGCGGGTTGATCCCCAGCCCGCTCTCGCGGATCGCCTTTTCGACCTTGTTCACGAGGCTCTTGTCCCAGACGTTGATCGTCACCATGCGCGGCTCGGGCACGTTCACGGTGCCCACCTGGTTGATCGGGGTCATCTGGCCGTAGGCTTCGACCTGCACCGGCTCGAGCATCGAGGCCGAGGCGCGCCCGGTGCGCAGCGAGGCGAACTCGGTGCGCAGGGAGGTCATCGCGCCGGTCATCCGCCGTTCGAGGTCGTCGAGGTCGATTTCGATTTCGTCCGCCATTGTCGTTCCCATGTTCTTGCCGGGGCTCTGCGTCCCCCCTGTTTAACCTCAGGCATGCACGGTTGTATAGGTGCCCTCGCCCGAGAGAATACCGCGGAACCCGCCCGGCTCGTCCAGCGAGAACACGATGATCGGCAGGTTGTTGTCGCGTGCCAGCGCGATGGCGCTGGCATCCATCACGCCCAGGTGCTGCGCCAGCACCTCGTCATAGCTCACCCGCTCGAAGCGGCGCGCATCGGCATGCTTGACCGGGTCCTTGTCGTAGACGCCGTCCACCTTGGTGCCCTTGAAGATCGCCTCGCAGGCCATCTCGTTGGCACGCAGCGTCGCCGCCGTGTCGGTGGTGAAATACGGATTGCCGGTGCCCGCGGCAAAGATGCAGACGCGCTTTTTCTCGAGGTGGCGCACGGCGCGGCGGCGGATATAGGGTTCGGCCACCTCGTCCATCCTGATCGCACTGATCACCCGGCAGAACACGCCCGTGCGCTCGAGCGCCGATTGCATGGCGAGCGCGTTCATCACCGTGGCGAGCATGCCCATGTAATCGGCGGTCGTGCGCTCCATCCCCTGCGCCGAGCCCTGCAGGCCCCGGAAGATGTTGCCCCCGCCGATCACCATGCAGATCTCGACGCCCATGTCGTGGACGGATTTGACCTCCTGCGCGATGCGCTCGACGGTGCGGCCGAGAGCATCGGGTTCGCGGTCACGCGCGCGAGCGTCGAGGCAGTGGGCCTGTGCCCGGCCTGCCGCGAGGCCACGTCATGAGTCTGATCCGGGCTGACCACGTCAGCCTTGCATACGGACGCCAGACGGTGCTGAGCGACGTGAGCCTTGCCATCGAACCCGGTGAGATCGTGACGCTCGTCGGGCCCAACGGGTCAGGAAAGAGCTCGCTCGTGAAGGTGCTGACCGGCCAGATCCGGCCGGACGCGGGCCAGGTGCGGCGCAAGCCGGAGCTGCGGCTGGG
>CAJXKX010000352.1 GCA_913055965.1 uncultured Roseovarius sp. | reverse complement strand
CTTCGTGGACGTGCCCGGCTTCCTGCCGGGCACCAGCCAGGAATACGGCGGCGTCATCAAGCACGGCGCGAAACTGCTCTATGCCTATGGCGAGGCGACGGTGCCGAAGGTGACGGTGATCACCCGCAAGGCCTATGGCGGGGCCTATGTGGTGATGTCGTCCAAGCATCTGCGCGGCGATTTCAACTATGCCTGGCCCACCTCGGAAATCGCGGTGATGGGGGCCAAGGGGGCGACCGAGATCATCTACCGCTCGGACCTGAAGGACCCCGAGAAGATCGCGGCGCATACCTCGAGCTACGAGGACCGCTTCGCCAACCCGTTCGTCGCCGCCGAGCGCGGCTTCATCGACGAGGTGATCCAGCCGCGCAGCACGCGCATGCGGGTGAGCCGGGCCTTTGCGAGCCTGCGCAACAAGAAGAAGTCCATGCCCTGGAAGAAGCACGACAACATCCCGCTGTGAGGGCGAAGAGGGGGCGCTGCCCCCGTCGCCGCGAGCGGCGACTCCCCCGGGATATTTCCGGCCAGAAGAAACGAGGAAGACCATGGCCCGCGACCGCTGGCACCTGATCCACGAGGAGGACGGCGCGCTCACGCTGGCGCGGCGGCGGCCTGCGCGGTTCGACCTCGCGGTCGAGGGGCGGCTGCCCGAGGCGTCGCGCACGCGCGTCGCGCACCGGGTGCGGCAGGACATGTGGCGCGCGCTGCGCCACCTGCGCGGCTTTGCGCCGGTGGTGCGGGTGTGGCACGTGCCCGGGGGGCTGCAGGTGCGGGCGGGCGGCGCGGTGGCGGGCCGCTTTGCGCGGGAGGAGGCCGAGGCGCGCATCGCCGCGCTGTTCGACGATCCGGCGCGGGTGGCGCGCTGGACGGGGCGGGGTCCGGCAGGGGGCGGAGCGCGATGAGGGCGGCGGCGGCGGTGGCCGCCGCGGCGCTCGCCCCGGCGGCCGCGGCGCAGGAGGAGGCGCTGCGGCTGCCCTCGGGGCTGGAGGCGCGGCTCTTCGAGGTGCTGACCGACCGGCCTTCGGGCGGCGGACTGATCTACCGGTTTCGCTACGTCGCCGAGGGCTTTGCCGCGGGCGAGGGGCGGCTCGACGCGATCGCGGAGGATCTCGACTGGCTGTGCGAGGCGCATGTCCTGCAGCGGGTCGCGGATATCGGGCCGCAACCGGGCCTCGTGGTGGTATCGCTGGCCGACCGGGAGTCGGAATTCGGGGTTTATGACGCGGCGGTGACGCAGGTTTTCGAGGCTTACCGCATCGAGGACGACCGCTGTATATGGGAGATGTTCTGATGTCGGCACAATATCGCCCCGGCGCGGACCGCACGGCCCGGCCAAGTGCGGCTTTGGGGACACATGCGCGCGCGTTTGCGCATTCAATATGTTCAAATCGTTTGATTTCCGCTAGCGTCGTGCAAGGTTGCACCCAAGCGACCTTTACCTCGCTCACCCGGCGGGTCCCGGCCTCGTGCCGTGGCGCGCCACATATCGAAGATACGAGAGACAGGAGTTATACATGTCCAAGACCCTCAAGAGCGTGCTCGCCCTTGGCTTCGTCGCTGTCGTCGCCGCATGCGCGCAGCCGGCCGAGGAAGAATTCGTCGTGGTCGAGCCGATCACGACCGAGCCCGTGCAGACCGGCAAGTACAAGTAAGCCCCATGGGCTGACGGAGGGACGGGCGGCTGCGCCCGTCCCGCCATCGCGCCGCGGCGCGCAGCACCTCTTGGTTACGGGAGGTGCAAGATGTTGAAACATCGCGGATTTCCCGGCCGTCTTCCGGGAACGGATTATCAGTTCACCATTCGGCGGGGCAATCCCCGGGGCATCACGCCCCTGATCGCGCGCGAGCGCTACCGCGACCGCAAGCCGATCGACCGGCGCGCCGATACCGAATTCCTGCGCGCCATCTGGCAGCATTTCGGCGAGGAGCCCTTCGAGCGCGGCAATCTCGATGCCGGGCGGCTGTCGTGGCTGTTCGGGCGCGAGATCAAGCCCGCCGAGGAGCCGTTCGATCCCAAGAGCTACGAGGCGCTGCTGGTGCTGGACCTGGGCGTCGCCCGGCAGAGCTTTCCCGAGGTGTTCGACGGCGAGGACGCGCCATGACCGGAGGGGGCATCGGCGGGTTCCCGCGCAGCGGCGATCAAAACCGGCGGTTGTGCGCCGAGAGAGGTATGCACGCGATGCGGGGCTTGGCGGGGCGCGCACCCGATGGCAGGATCGATCCTGCCATGGATCTCCTTTCCCCATGCGCGCTTCCCCGGCGCGTGATCCATGTCATCCCCCCTCGCGGGCGGTCCGGCACCGTTGCATCCGGACCGCCCCTTTTCATTCGGCCTGCGGTCCGGGGCTCAGAAGTTGAACTGGACCGAGGTCTGCAGGCGCGTCGCGTCTTCAGAGGCACCGCTGGCGATCTCGCGCTCGCCCCAGCTCAGTTCGGCCCCGACGGTCAGGCGATCGACCGGCTTGTAGAAGATCGAGGCGTGCACCGTCTGGACCTGATCGGTATCGGTCGCCGCAAAGGTGTCCTCGACCGAGTAGAAGCCGTAGGAGAGCCCGGCGGAAAGCTTGTCCGAAAGGTCATGCGTGACCTGCGCGGTGGCACCGTAGGCCTCGATCGTGTTCACCCGCCCGGTCGCGTCGATGAAGGCATCCTGCCCGGCCCCGTCGATGATGTAGCGCCCGATGCCGTCGCCATAGGTGAAGGAGCCCACCAGCCGGCCCCCGGCCCAGAGCGGAACGCCCCCCGCGATGTTGAGGCCCCAGCCGGTTTCGCTGTCGCCGCCCATCTGGCGCGGCGCCTCGAGATCGCGCAGCACCAGCGCGCCGCGCAGCAGGCTGTCCCCCTGGCTCCACTTGGCGGCGAGCACGAGGTCCGGCGCCTGGTCGAAATCCGAGTTGTTGCCCGCGAAGGCGCCGCCGATGGTTTCGCCGACGGGCTGGGTGGCAAAGCCCGTGGGATTGCCCATGGCGTCAAATTGCTGGACCTGCCCGCGCCCGGAGAATTCGCCGTTCTCGATGGCGACCGACAGATCGAGCCCCTTGCCCGCCGCGAAGGTGTAGCGAAGCTGCGCCTGGCGGATGAAGGGGATGCCCGAGGGGCCCTGGAAATCGACCGTCGAGGTGCCCTGGCACGTCGTGCCCGGGCCGGCGGCGCAATCGTTCATTCCGGCAAGCGAAACGCCGTAGCATTTCTCCTTGCCGGCATCCATCGCCGCCTTGGCTTCCTCCTGCGATAGCGGCCCGGCATGGGCCACCGAAGCGATCGCGGTCGCCACAGCGCCGGCGAGTATGGCGCTGCTGAATGCTGTCTTGGCTGTCTTGGACATGTGAACCTCCTCTTT
>CAJXKX010000351.1 GCA_913055965.1 uncultured Roseovarius sp. | reverse complement strand
GAATATCGCGCAGTTGCGGCCAGTTATACTGGATATTGGTGCGGGTGGTGAAGTGGCCATAGCCCTTGTCCCAGCGATCCGCCAGATACGCGAGCTGGCGCATCTTGGCCGGATCGAGCGAGCCATAGGGCACCGCGACGCGCAGCATGTAGGCGTGCAGTTGCAGATAGAGCCCGTTCATCAGGCGCAGCGGCTTGAACTCGTCCTCGGTGAGGTGGCCATTGACGCGCCGCTCCACCTGCGCGCGGAACTGGCGGTTGCGCTCGGCGAGAAAGGCGGTGTCGAACTCGGTATAGCGATACATGATGAGGGCTCCTTGCTCTTGGAGGCGCGGGTCAGGCCCGGGACAGTCCTTCGGCCTGCTTGCCGTGAAAGCGGTTGGAGGGACCGGTTGCGCGGAACGCCTCGCGGAAATGCGCGGGCTCGGGGCCGTTCGCCCCGGCGCGCATGTCGGCGAGATAGGCGCCCACCACCTCGTCCGCGCGGGCCTGCGCCTGCAACAGGCGCAGATCGGCATCGGCCTCGTCGGTCAGCAACTCGGCCTCGGCGAGGTGCCGCGTCCAGCGATCGTCGGCGGTGAGATAGACCACGTCGCCCTCGACGAGGGCGTTGGCGGTGACGACCTTGGGGGTAAAGGCACGCGGCATGTCAGGCAAGCTCCTGTATTGCATCGGGGATTTCGGCGCGGGCGGCGCGGGGCGCCAGCCCCAGGAAGGTGAGCGCGGGGCCTGCGAGCGCGGCATCGGCAAGGGCTGTGGGCCAGTCGGCCAGCGTGGTGGCGAGGATGCGCTCGTCGGGGCGGGCGGCGTTTTCCACCAGCGTCACGGGCGTGTCGGGGGCCGCGCCATGCATCATCAGGCGGCCCTGCACATAGCGCGCGGCGCGCTTGGCCATGTAGAGCGCGGCCACCTCGCCGGGACGGGCGAGCGCGCGCCAGTCGTGATCGGCAAAGCCCTGCATGTCATGCGCGGTCAGAAGCCGGACGCCCGAATTGCGCCCGCGGCTGGTCAGGCTCTGGCCGATGGCGGCGGCGGCGGCGGAGGCGGCGGTCACGCCGGGGACGATTTCATACGCGATGTCAGCGGCTTCGAGCGCCGCGATCTCCTCGTCGAGGCGGCCGAAGAGCACCGGGTCGCCGCCCTTGAGCCGCACCACGCGCGCGCCGGTCCGCGCGTGTCCGGTGATGAGAGCGTTGATCGCGTCCTGCGGGGTGGAGGGGCCGAACCCTTCCTTTCCGGCGGCGACGAGATGGGCCCCGGGGCGGACAAGCGCGAGGATGTCGGGCGCGACGAGCCGGTCGTGGATCACCACGTCGGCGGCCTCGATCAGCCGCAGCGCGCGGAGCGTGAGCAGGTCGGCCCCGCCGGGGCCCGCGCCGACGAGGGCGACGGGATGGGCGGGGCGGCTGGCGGTCTGGCTGGGCATGGCGGTGTCCGGTCCGGGCTGTTTGACTTCATGCCGAATATAGGAAATATTCCCTTCTAAACGCCATACACCCCGCTGAATAAGGACATATGTTCCATTTTGCCGGAGGTTCGGGTGGAACGTCCCGGTTTTGGAGGGAAGGTGGAATGACGATCCGGATAGACGAGCTTGACCGGAAAATCCTTGGCGAGTTGCAGCGCGACGCGGGCCAGTCGCTGGACGATATCGCCCGCGCGGTGGGCTCGTCCAAGACCCCGGTGTGGAACCGGATTCGCAAGATGCGCGAGGCGGGCGTGATCCGGCAGCAGACGGTGCTGCTCGACCCCGAGGCGCTGGGGCTGGAGGCGTGTTTCTTCGTGCTGGTGCGCACCTCGGAACATGATGCCGCGTGGCAGGCGAAATTCCTGGAAACGTTGAAGAAACGTCCCGAGGTGATGGAGGCGCACCGGTTGGCGGGGGATATCGACTACATCCTCAAGGTGCGGGTCGGCAATGCGCGCGCCTACGACCTGTTTTACCAGGCGCTGATCTCGGAGGTGAAGATCCACACGGTGACGGCGCTGTTGTCGATGGAGGAGATCAAGTCGACCACCGCGCTGCCGCTGTGATCCGGCGCGAGGGGGCGGCGCTTTGCCGGAGTAGGTCCGGCAAGATGGACCCGCAGGTTAAGCTGTGGCTTCGAGAGCTTTGATAATAGGGGAAAAATCTTCGGCCTTGAGGCTCGCGCCACCGACCAGTGCGCCATCGACATCGGCGATGGCGAAGATATCGGCGGCGTTGGCGGGCTTGACCGAGCCGCCATAGAGCAGGCGCAGGCCAGCGGCCTCGCCCTCTCCCAGACGTTCGGCCAGCAGGCTGCGGATGAGGCCGTGGACTTCGGCGATCTGCGCGGCGGTGGGGGTGAGCCCGGTGCCGATCGCCCAGACGGGCTCGTACGCGATGACGGTGTTGGCGGCGGTGGCACCCTCGGGGAGGGAGGCGCGCAGATCGGCGGCGATCACCTCGAGAGTTTGCGCGGCCTCGCGCTCGGCCAGCGTCTCGCCGAGGCAGATCACCGCGATCAGCCCGGCCCGCTGCGCCGCGCGCGCCTTGTCGGCGACGAGATCGTTGGATTCATGATGGTTTTCGCGACGCTCGGAATGCCCGAGGATGACCGCGCGCGCGCCCGCATCGGCCAGCATCGGGGCCGAGATGTCGCCGGTATGGGCCCCCGAGGCCGCAGGGTGACAATCCTGCGCCCCGATGGCGAGCGGGCTGTCGGCGGCGAGCGCCGCCGCCTGCACGACGAGCGTGGCGGGCGGGCAGAGCAGGATATCGACGCGCGGGTCGGGATGGGCGCGGGCAAGCGCCGCCACCTCGGCGAGGTCGGCATTGGTGCCGTGCATCTTCCAATTGCCCGCGACGAGCTTGCGTTTCATGAAAAACCGTCCCCTGGCAATGGCTTGGCGGCCAAAGCTCACATGTTTTCGAACTTGATCGACTCGCCGCAACCGCAGGATTCGGTGACGTTGGGATTGTTGAACACGAAGCCCGATTCCAGGAGCGAGACCTGGTAGTCGATCTGCGTGCCGAAGAGGAACATCTGCGCCATGGGTGCGATCATCACGCGCGCGCCATCCTGTTCGACCACCTCATCGAGGGGATCGACCTCGGTCACATATTCCATCGTGTATTCCATGCCCGCACAGCCGCCCTTCTTGACGCCGATGCGCAGGCCCTGATGGCCGTCGCGGCCCATCAGCTTCGCGATCTGCGTCGCCGCGGCCGGGGTCATGGAGACCGCCTGCTTGCCAGGGATGCCAAACATGAGCTTCGCCTTTCAGTCGCTTGGTTTCGTTACATGAAACCCAGTTCAAGCCGGGCCTCGTCGGACATCATGTCCATCCCCCAGGGCGGCTCCCAGGTGCGTTGGACATCG
>CAJXKX010000350.1 GCA_913055965.1 uncultured Roseovarius sp. | reverse complement strand
CCCGCCGGTATTTACGGCGCAGATGGGCGCTTTTAGACTATTTTCCGAGATACCCAGAAAGGCCCGGCGATGCCCGAGAGCGCCCCCGCCCTGATCGACACGCTCTGCGCGCAACAGCCTTTCGATGCGCTGCCCGAGGCGCTGCGCGCGACGCTCGCGCCCGAGCTCGAACCGGTGGAGCTTGCGCCGGGCGAGACGCTCTTTGCCAAGGGCGCGCCGCTCGCCGGGCTCTACGTGATCGTGTCCGGCGCGTTCGACATTCAGACCGGGGCCAATGACCTCGTGTCGCATCGCGGGCCCGGCGACATCATGGGCGAGCGCGGGCTCTTGCGCGACGGCACCGCGCAGCTCACCGCCCGCGCGTCCGAGCCCGCCTTCCTGATCCTGATCCCCGGCGCGCGTTTCCTGTCGCTGATCGAGGAAAGCGACGAGATCGCCCGCTGGTTCGCCCGCGCGCGGCCCACCGACCCGTCGGATAACGGCCCCTATGCCACGGGCCTCACCGCGCTTCAGGTGTCGGACCTGATGGCGAAACATCCCGTCACCTGCGGGCCGGAGGCGACGATCACGGATGTCGCGCGGCTGATGCGCGATCACGTCATCTCCTCGGTCGTGGTGATGGAAAGCGGGCAGTTGACCGGCATCATCACCGCCCATGACCTGACCAACAAGGTGCTGGCCGAGGGGCTGGATGGCCGGATCACCGTGGCGCAGGTGATGACGCCCGACCCGGTGACCATCGCGCCCAATCGTCTGGGCCTCGACGCGCTGATGCTGCTGTCGGAGTTGAAGGTCAATCACCTGCCGGTGGCCCAGGGCGGCCGCGTGGTGGGCATGATCGGCAAGACCGACCTTTTCCGCCAACAGGCCGCCACGGCGAGCCACATGGTCGCCGATATCGCGCATGCCGATACGCCCGAGGACATGGCGCATGTGATGGAGCGGGTGCCGGGGCTGCTGGCGCAGCTGGTGCAGGCGGGGGTCAAGCCCGCCTCGATCACCCGGCGGATCACCGATATCACCGATGCGATCACCCGGCGGCTCTTGCGGCTGGCCGAGGCGCGGCTGGGCCCGCCGCCGGTGCCCTATCTCTGGGCCGCCTGCGGCTCTCAGGGGCGGCGCGAGCAGACGGGCGTCAGCGATCAGGACAATTGCCTGATTCTCGATGATGCCTTCGATCCCGACGCGCATGACGCCTATTTCGCCGATCTCGCCAAGTTCGTCAGCGACGGGCTCGATACCTGCGGGTTTTTCTACTGCCCCGGCGACATGATGGCGACCAATCCGCGCTGGCGGCAGCCGCGTGGCGTGTGGCGCGAGTATTTCGCGGGCTGGATCGCGCAGCCCGACAACGAGGCGCAGATGCTGGCCTCGGTCATGTTCGACCTGCGCGCCATCGCGGGCGAGGCGTCGCTGTTCGAGAACCTGCAGGAGGAGGTGCTGGCGCAGGCGAAGAAGAATTCGATCTTCGTCGCGCACATGATCTCGAACGCGCTCAAGCATTCGGTGCCGCTGGGCCTGTTCCGGGGCTTCGCGCTGATCCGGTCGGGCGAGCACAAGAACACCATCGACCTCAAGCTCTCGGGCGTCGTGCCGGTGGTCGATCTGGGGCGGATCTACGCGCTGCTCGGGTCCCTGGAAGAAGCGGGCACGCGCGATCGGATCGAGGGCGCGCGCGCGGGCGGCGTGATCTCGGAAAGCGGCGCGCATGATCTGCTCGATGCCTATGACCTGATTGCCGAGACGCGGCTGCGCCATCAGGCGGCGCAGATCGCGGGCGGCAAGAGCCCGGACAATTTCATGAACCCCGCCGATCTGTCGGAACTGGAGCGCAACCACCTGCGCGACGCCTTCATGGTGGTCAAGACCATGCAATCGGCCCTCGGGCAGGCGCGCGGGGCGAGAGGATGACCCATGTTCTTTGAACTCATCGCCACCTTCGCCGCCGGGATCGCCGCCGCGGGCCTGGTGCTCATCGCCAATCACCTCACCGGCGGGCGGCTGCCGCGCTGGGTCATGCCGGTGGCGGCGGGGGCGGCGATGCTGGGCTACACGGTCTGGTCGGAATACAGCTGGGGTGCGCGCACCGCGGGCAGCCTGCCCGAGGGGGTGGATGTGCTGGTCACGGTCGAGGAGAGCCGGTTCTGGAAGCCGTGGACCTATGTCGTGCCACAGGTCACGCGGATCATGGCGCTCGACCGCGCGGGCGTGCAGACCAACCCCGAGGCGCCCGGTATCCTGCTGGCCGATCTCTATTTCTTCGAACGCTGGACACCGCCCGCGAAACGCCCGCAGCTGGTGGATTGCGCAGAGGGCGCGCGCGCCGATGTGAGCGAGGCGGCGCTGGCCGACCCGTCGCAGGCCACGTGGAGGAACATGGCCGGGGATGATCCGCTGAGGGAGGCGCTCTGCCAGACATGACAGCGCCGGACATGACCGGGAGAGGAGGCCCGCAATGTCGCAAAAAACCGTTCTGCTCGTCGAGGACGAGGACAATATCGCGCTGGCGCTCACCCATCTGATCGGGCGGGCGGGCTATGCCCTGCGGCGGGTGGCCTCTGGCAATGCCGCGCTCGATGCGTTGGCCGAGGCGCGGCCCGATCTGGTGGTGCTCGACGTGATGCTGCCGGAGCGGTCGGGCTACGAGATTTGCCAATTGATACGCCGGGATGCGGCGCTGCGGGGCATAAAGGTGCTGATGATCACCGCGGGCGGCGGCGAGGTGGAGCGGCGCAAGGGTATGGCGGTGGGGGCCGATGCCTTCATGACCAAGCCCTTCGCGGCGGCCGACCTGACCGCGCAGATCAACGCGCTTCTGGCGGAGGACGGCGCATGATCGAGCGTCTGACCAAGCGGCTTGGCCTGCGGCTGCGCTTTGCGCTGTTCTTTGCCGTGCTGGGCCTGGGCGGGGCCGTGCTGATCGCCGTGGCCCTGGTTTTCGGCTATTCCCGCGCGGGCGGGCCGCCTGATGGCTATGTCATTGCGGGGCTGATCGGGGCGCTGGGGCTGCTGGGGCTGGCGGCCTGGATCGGGCTCTTGTTCGATGAAAACGTCGCCAAGCCGATCCTTGCGCTCGCCTCGGACTTGACAACCCGCGCCCGCGCCGACGTGGATTTGCAGATCGACGAGGGGCAGGCCAAGCATCTCAGCACGCTGGCCCCCGCCGCCAACGCGATCAACGCCGCGCTCTCGGAGGCGCGCGCCGCAAGGCAGCGCGCGGTCGAGCGCGAGACCGCCCGCATCGCCCGGGAAAAGGCGCTCTTCGAGGCGCTGTTTCGCGATCTGGGCGAGGGGGCGGTGGTGGCCACGCCCGACAACCGGGTGATGCTTTACAATCGCATGGCGCAGGAGTTGCTGGG
>CAJXKX010000349.1 GCA_913055965.1 uncultured Roseovarius sp. | reverse complement strand
GATCCCCGCCGGGTCGCAATCGGGCCGCCAGATGCGCCTGCGCGGCAAGGGGATGCCGGCGCTGCGCGGCGGCGGGCAGGGTGACATGTTCATCGAGCTCGCGGTCGAGACGCCGGTCAACCTGACCAGCCGCCAGAAGGAAATCCTGCGCGAGTTCGAGGCGATGAGCGAAGACAACAACCCGGAGAGCAAGAGCTTCTTCTCCTCGGTCAGGGATTTCTGGGATTCGATGAAAAGCTGAGGCAAGGCGGGCAGCTGTTAACCGCGCGGTAACGTCTCTGCGCCAAGCTGCCCGCCATGCGCCCCAAGCCCGCTGCCTTTTCCGATGCCTGCCTGCCGCTCTTCGCCCCGGCACCTGCCGACACGCGGAAATGCGCGCCGCAGCCCTCCTATATCCGCGATCATCGACGCCGCCTGCGCGACCGCTTTCTCGCGGGCGGCGCGGCGGCCATGCCGGATTACGAGATGCTCGAACTCGTCCTTTTCCGCGCGATTCCGCGCCGCGATGTCAAGCCGCTCGCCCATGCGCTACTCGCGCGATTCGGCGATTTCGCGGGCGTGCTCTCGGCCCCCGCCGAACAGCTTGACGAGATCGACGGCATCGGACCCGCCGTGATCGCCGAATTCCGCATCGTCGAGGCGGCGGCGCACCGGCTGGCACAGGCGCGGGTGAGGGGGCGGCCCGCGATCTCGTCATGGACCGCGCTGATCGCCTATTGCCGCGCCAGCATGGCCCATCGCGGCACCGAGCAGTTCCGCGTCTTCTACCTCGATCGCAAGAACGTGCTGATCGCCGACGAGGAACAGGCGCGCGGCACCGTCGATCACGTGCCGGTCTACCCGCGCGAGGTGGTCAAGCGCGCGCTGCTGCTCGATGCCAGCGCGCTCATCCTCGTGCATAACCATCCCTCCGGCGATCCCACCCCGTCGCAGGCCGATATCACGATGACCGCCGAGATCGCCCGCGCCGCAGAGGCGCTGGGTCTGGTGCTGCACGATCACGTCATCATCGGCACATCCGCCGAGATCAGCCTCCGCGCCGAGGGGTATCTCTGAGCGCTCAGCGCACCCATACCTCGACCCGGCGGTTGACCTGCCGCCCCCAGGCGGTCTCGTCGCAGGCCATGGGCATTGCCTCGCCGAAGGCGTCGACGCTCATGTCGATCCGGTCGAGCCGGGCGGTCTCGGCCATCGCCACCACCGCGTCGCGCACCGCCTCGGCCCGGCGCAGCGCGATCTCGCGGTTGCCCGCCGCTGCACCCTGGCTGTCCGAGAACCCGACAAAAACCAGACGCCGGTTGTCGTAGAGCCCCAGTTGCAGCGCATCGGCCAGCCGCTCGACATTGGAGCGCGACTGCACGTCGAGCCGCGCGGACCCGGCCTCGAAGCGAAAGGTCGTGGTCAGCCGCCGCAGCGGCGCGAGCAGCGCCACCATGCGCTGCAATTCATCGAGCCCGGTCTCTGCCCCGGCCATGGCGATCGCGTTGGCAAAACGGTCGCCCTGGGCCGCGATCCCGATTTCCTCGGGGGCCTGATCCACGAAGCCCGCGCGGCGGATCACGAGTTGCGCCGACGGGTCGTCGAGATAGGCGATGAAGTCGCGGATGAGCTTGGGCAGCCGCCGCGCGGGCAGGTAGAGCAAGAGCGGGGCGGTCAGGGGGTAATCCTCGGTCTTGACCGTCCGGCGCTCGGCCCGCAGCGCGAATCCGCACGGCCCCCGCAGCGCCAGTTCCCAGGTCCGGCCCTGTTCCGAGCGCGGTGTGAGACCGAAGGCGAACGGGTTGGCGCTGACGGCGTTGGCCAGCGCGGCACCGTCGCGATGCGGCACCGCGTCTGCCGCCAGCGCGGCCCCGCCCTTGAGCAGCGCATGATCGGCCGTCGCCTGCCCGATCCCCGTTTCCGGTGCCCAGAGATGCAGGTCGATGGGTGCATCCGGGCCGCCCAGGGCAGACCAGTTGCCGACCTCGCCCGAAAGCACGCGCGAAAGCGCACCGAGGCTCAGGCTCTGCACCGGATTGTCGGGCGCGACCACAGGCACAAGCGCATCCAGCGCCAGCACGCGCATCCGCGCCGGCGTGGTCAGATCGCCCAAGCCCGCCTCTTGCGCCCGCTCCAGCTCACCGGCGCGCGCCTCGCGGAGGCTCATCGCGATATCGGCCTCGTTCGCAAGCAGGTCCGCGAGCCCCTCGTCGGAACTCGTGAGCCGGAACCGGAAATCGCCCAGCAACGTGGCCTCGTCGCCGCGCGCGTGCAGGGTCAGCCGCAGATCGCCGCCCTGCGGATCGTGGCGTCGCAGCACGTAGCCGTCGCGAATCGCGAAGGCTTCGAGCAGCGACGGCAACAGCACGCGCCCGATGATCGGTGCGCCGGAAAACACCGCGCGGGCGACGAACGCCTCCAGATCGGGGCAGCCGGGCCCCTCGCAGGTGACGCCCGAGCCATCCACCGTCAATTCGCCGTAGATCGTGTCGAGACGGTAGAATTCCCCGTCAAAGCCGAGAAGGTCGCCCTCCAGCTCGACCGCGCCGTCATGCGACCGCAAGAGCACGTCCTGCGCCGCCAACGGCCCGGCACACATTCCCATGATAAGTGCGGCGAGGCTGGCCGCACGCAGTCCCGCCATGGTCCGATCCCCGATATCCGCCGCGTCACTTTCGCGCGATATTCAGGTCATTGAACAGGTTTTTCAACACCAGATACTCGCCCACCGCGTCGCATCCGGGCATCGGCAGGACAAGATCGCGCACGCGAAGCCCATCGCCGCCCTGCTCTGTCGAAATCCCCTGCGCCTCGACGTCACGGCCGCAGTTGGCGTCCGTCACCTGCGCCTCGAGGCGCAGCGCCACCGAGCCCGCGCGCGCCGCGGCTGCGGTGGGAAAGCTGTAGACCTCGGCGCGCAGCGCCGGACCGGGCACATCGCCGCCAAGCCGAAAGACGACCCCTTGGGCACCCTCCGCCCCGTCTTGCGCCCCACCGGTCCAGACATGGCCCGGCAGGCCGAAATCGGCCCCGTATTCCAGTGCATGGAGCCGCAGGCTCTGCGCGTCGCCATGCCATTGCACCACGAACCGGTCATGATCTGCGACCGCCGCGACCTGCGCGGTTGCAAGCGCGCCCTTGCCATCCTCGAAGGAGACGATGAACACCGCCGTCTCGGCGAGCGCCGGAATGTCGAGGCTGGCAAGACCATCCGGCCCGGTCAGCCCCGAAACCATCAACCCGTTGTGATGCAGGGTAAAGCGCGCGTCGGGGCGGCACGGCGCCACGATGCCGAGCCGCACCATCGCCGCGTCGCCCACCGTCGCCGTCATCTCGGGATCGCAGGCGAAGGAAGGCGCGCGCTCCTCCGAGGGCAGGTTGCCGGGCGTGGGCAGATCGCGCGCCACGACGCGGCTGATCCG
>CAJXKX010000348.1 GCA_913055965.1 uncultured Roseovarius sp. | reverse complement strand
TGATCGTCGCCGCCGAGATGCTCGTGGGCGGTACTGGGATCGGCTACTACGTCTGGAACGAGTGGAACAATCTCGATCTCACCTCGGTGATCTTCTCGATCCTGATGATCGGCGTGGTGGGGATGATCCTCGACAGCGTCTTCGCGGCCGCCCAGCGCGCCGTCACCTACGCGGAATAAGGAGAGGACCGATGAGCCAACCATTCCTCAAGATCGAGAACCTCACCCAGCGGTTCCCCGACGGTCAGGGGGGAACCCTGACCGTCTTCGAAGACGCCGCCTTCGGCGTCGAGAAGGGGGAGTTCGTCTGCATCCTGGGCCATTCGGGCTGCGGCAAGTCCACCATCATGAATATCCTCGCCGGGCTGGCCGAGCCGACCTCGGGCGTGGTGATCATGGACGGGCAGGAAGTCTCGGGGCCGTCGCTCGACCGCGGCGTCGTGTTCCAGAACTACTCGCTGCTGCCCTGGCTCTCGACGCTCAGGAACGTGATGTTCGCCGTCAAGGCGCGCTATCCGGACTGGACCAAGGCGCAGGTGATGGAGCATTCCAAGAAGTTTCTCGCCATGGTGGGGCTCGAGGGCGACGTGATCTATCGCAAGCCCAGCCAGCTGTCAGGGGGCATGCGCCAGCGGGTCTCGATCGCAAGGGCCTTCGCCAACCATCCCAAGCTGCTGCTGCTGGACGAGCCCTTCGGCGCGCTCGACGCGCTGACCCGCGGCACCATCCAGGATGAGCTTCTGAAAATCTGGGGCGGCACCGAACAGACGGTGTTCATGATCACCCATGATATCGACGAGGCCATCCTGCTGGCGGATCGTATCCTGCTGATGTCGAACGGCCCGTTCGCGCGGGTGGCGGAATCGGTCGAGATCACCATTCCGCGCCCCCGCAACCGCACCGCGATCGTGGAACACCCGAACTACTACGCCATTCGCAACCACCTGGTGCAGTTCCTTGGGCGACGGTCGCGGGAACTGTCGGGCACGGCCTCGGACGGAGCGCCGCAGAGCCCCACCCCCGTCCGCATCGACAAGACCACGCCATCGGATGACGACGAGCCGCGGCTTCGGGCCGTGAATGTGTGACCACCAAAGAGAGAGGAGACCGAGATGAAGGACAATTTCGATATGCCCGGCCTGATGACCAAGGAGGATGTCACCACGCTGATCCTCATCGCCAAGAAGAAATCCGGCATGACATGGGAGGCTATCGCGCAGGGCATCGGCATGTCGCCGGTCTGGACCCATTCCGCCTGCATGGGCATGAACGCCATGCCCGCAGACAAGGCCGAAGCGCTCGTGCAACTGCTCGACCTGCCCGCAGAGGCCGGGCACGTGCTGCAGGAGTACCCCACGAAAATCTGGCAGCAGGCGGTGCCGACCGACCCTTGCATCTATCGCCTCTACGAGATCGTCGGCGTCTACGGCCCGACGATCAAGGCGCTGATCCAGGAGGAATTCGGCGACGGGATCATGTCGGCGATCGATTTCGACATGCAGATCGAGCGCGTGGCCAACCCCAAGGGCGACCGCGTCAGGATCGAGATGTCGGGCAAGTTCCTCGGCTACAATTCGTGGTGACCGGCTTTCCCGCGGCTGGGCGCCCCTGACCCGAGCCGCCGGGCGACAGCCCCCGAACAGGCCTTCGCGCAGGCGGGGGC
Organism: uncultured Roseovarius sp.; assembly: GCA_913055965.1. Classification (GTDB taxonomy): domain Bacteria; phylum Pseudomonadota; class Alphaproteobacteria; order Rhodobacterales; family Rhodobacteraceae; genus Roseovarius. Next base: position 1,765 of record CAJXKX010000348.1, on the reverse strand, counting down.
CTGTTGCCGTGTCGCTCCTGGCCGGGGTCAGCCCCCGTCGGCGTCGCGCGATCCTCCCGAAGCCTGAAAACGCGGCCGGGCCGGGCGCGGTCCGATGTCGGGACAGCCCCGATCGGTATCTCGGCGCGGCGGGCACTGGGCGGCACCAAGCGACACAGGCTTGCCCGCTCGTTGGGACGCGTCCGGTCGCCATCTGCCAGGGTGCTTGGGATGTCTGGTAGCGGAGGAGGGACTTGAACCCCCGACACGCGGATTATGATTCCGCTGCTCTAACCAACTGAGCTACTCCGCCAGAACGCGGGCTAGGTATGCCAGCGGTGCCGAGGCGTCAAGGCGGAAAATGCGGGCCGTCGAACTTGTGGGCGCGGCGGGTATGACGCACACTCATGCGCATGGATGATGCCGCCCCGCCCCCGCTCGACGAGATCGCCCGCCTGATCGGCCCGGTGCACATGCTGCGCGGCGAGGCCGCCGCGCGCTGGTCCGGGGACTGGGCCGGGCACAGGCGGTGGCAGCCGCTGGCGGTGGCGCGGCCCGGCGACACCGGCGAGGTGGCGGCGCTGGTGCGACTGGCGAACCGGCACCGCCTGCCCGTGGTGCCGGTTTCCGGCAACACCAACCTCGTCAAGGGAACGGCGGCGGAAGGGGCGCTGATGCTGTCGCTCGACCGGCTGTCGGAGATCCGCGAGATCCGCCCTGCGGCGCGGGTGGCCGCGGTGGGCGCGGGGGTGGTGATCGAGACGCTGAACGCGGCGCTTGGCACGCATGACCTGATGTTCCCGCTCAGTTTCGGGGCGCGCGGCTCGGCCATGGTGGGGGGCGTGCTGTCGACCAATGCGGGCGGGGCCAACGTGCTGCGCTACGGCAACACGCGCGATCTGTGCCTCGGGATCGAGGCGGTGACGCCCACGGGCGAGGTGATGAACCTGATGGGCGCGCTGCACAAGAACAACGCGGGCTACGACCTGCGCCACCTGCTGATCGGGGCGGAGGGGACGCTGGGGATCATCACCGGGGCGATGCTGCGGCTGGTGCCGCGCCCGCGCGCGCAGGCGACGGCGATGGTGGCGCTGCCCTCGCTCGACGCGGCGCTCGGCCTGCTCAACCGGTTGCAGGACGAAACGGGCGGCGCGGTGGAGGCGTTCGAATACATGCCCGCAAGTTTCATCAGGGCGCTTCTGGAGCGGTTCCCCGAGATGCGCGCGCCGTTTGGCACCATGCACGCGGTCAACGTGCTGGTGGAACTGGGCGCGCGCGCGCCGCGCGACGTGACACCGGATGCCGCCGGGCAGGTGCCGCTGGCCGCGCATCTGGAGGCGGTGCTGGCCGAGGCGTGGGAGGCGGGGCAGGTGGTCGATGCCGTGGTGGCGCAGAGCGAGGCGCAGCGCGGCGAGATGTGGGCGCGGCGCGAGGCCTCGGCGCATGTGCTGCGGGCGCGCAGCCCGGTGGTGGAGGGCGATATCGCGGTGGCGACCGACCGCGTGGCGGTGCTGGTCGCGCGCACCGAGGCGGCCTGCCGCGCGCTCGACCCCGGTATCGAGATCACCGGCGTCGCGCATCTGGGCGATGGCAACCTGCATTTCGTGGGCTGGCCGTCGCGGCCCGATGCCACGCTCTGCGCGGAGCTTTCGCGCGCGGTCGAGGCCGAGGCGGTGGCGCTTGGCGGCAGCTTCTCGGCCGAGCACGGGATCGGGCTGTCGAAGCTGGGCGCGATGGCAGCGCACAAGGACCCGGTGGCGCTCGCGACGATGCGGGCGATCAAGGC
>CAJXKX010000347.1 GCA_913055965.1 uncultured Roseovarius sp. | reverse complement strand
CGCGCTGCTTCTCGCCCCCCGAAAGCTGCCCCGGCAGCCGGTCGAGGTAATGCGCGCCGAGGCGCACGGTTTCGAGCAATTCGGCGGCGCGGTCGCGGCAGGGCTGGCCGCGCAGCCCGAAATAGAGCCGCAGGGGCTGGGCGAGGATGTCGCCCACGCTCTGGCGCGGGTTGAGGCTCTCGTCGGGGTTCTGAAAGATCATCTGGATGCGGCGCAGCGTCTCGGGGCGGCGGCGCTCGGCCGCCGTGGCGAGGTCGGTGCCGTCCTCGAGCGCGATCCGTCCCCCGGCGGGCGGCAGCAGGCCCGCGATGGCGCGCAGGATGGTTGATTTGCCGCTGCCCGATTCGCCCACGAGGCCCAGCGTCTCGCCGCGCCGGAGCGACAGGTCGATGCCCGCGACCGTTGCGGGGGGGCGCGGCGCGCCGCGCAGGCGGGCCAGCAGGCCGGGGCTGTCATAGCGGATGCTGAGGGCGCTTGTGGCGAGCAGCGGCACGCCGTCGGGCGCGGTGGCGGCGGGGCTGTCCTCGGGCCGGGCGAGCGGCGCGACCTGTTCGGGATAGAGGCAGCGGGCGCGCTGGCCGTCGGGCGTGTCGGCCAGCGGCGGGGGGGCGGCGCGGCAGGCGTCGGTGGCCAGCGCGCAGCGCGGGGCAAAGGCGCAGCCGTCGCGCGGGGCGTCGGGGGTGGGCGGCCGCCCGCCCAGCGCGCGCGGCAGGCAATCGTCGCCCAGCCGCGGGATCGCCGCCAGCAGCGCGGCGGCGTAGGGATGCGCCGGAGAGCGCAGCACCGCGCGGGCGGGCCCGGCCAGCACCGTCTCGCCCGCGTAGAGCACGTGCACCCGGTCGCAGACCTGCGCGATCACGCCGAGATCGTGGCTGACATAGACCATCGCCATGTCGCGCTCGCGCGCCAGCGTGCGCAGGAGTTCGAGGATATGCGCCTGCGTGGTGACGTCGAGCCCGGTCGTGGGCTCGTCGAGCAACAGCGCCTCGGGCTCTCCGGCCAGCGCCATGGCGATCGCAACGCGCTGTTGCTGCCCGCCCGACAATTCGTGCGGGTAGCGGCGCAGGATCGTCTCGGGGTCGGGCAGGCGCACCTGCGCGAGCAGGTCGCGGGCGCGGGCGCGGTGGCTGGCCGGGTCGTGGTCGCAATGCAGGCGCAGCGCCTCTGCGATCTGGGTGCCGATGCGCTGCGTGGGCGTGAGCGACTGGCCCGCGTTCTGCGGCACGAGGCCCAGCTTGCCGCCGCGGATGCGCGCGAGGTCGGGCTGCGGGAGGGCGAACATGTCCTGCCCGTCGAACCGCGCATCGCCATCGAGCCGCGCCAGCCCGTGCCGCAGGTAGCCCATCGCCGCCAGCGCCAGCGTGCTCTTGCCCGAGCCGCTCTCGCCGACGATGCCCACGCTCTCGCCGCGGCGGACCGCGAGGTCGACCGCGCGCAGCACCGGCAGCATCGCGCCTGACCGGCTGCTAAAGCCCACGCTGAGGCCGGTGATGTCGATCAGGGGGCGCTGTGTCGTCATGTCAGATCACCGCCTTGCGGGCGCGGTCGAGCCCCAGTGTCTTGGCCAGTGCGTCGGCGGTCAGGTTGATGCCGATGATGAGCGACGAAAGCGCCACCACCGGCGCGATCACGCCCATCGGCGCGAGCGACATGTAGACCCGCGCGTCCGAGACCATCAGCCCCCAGTCGGGGCGCGGCGGCGACACGCCGAAGCCGAGGAAGGACAGCGCCGAGAAGCCGAGCAGCATCCACGACCAGCGCATCGCGCCCTCGACCAGCAGCGTGTCGGTGACATTGGGCAGGATCTCGCGGCGCACGATATCGAGCGGGCGATGCCCGCGCGCGCGTGCCGCGGCGACGAAATCGCGCGCCACCACCTCGTGCGCGGCGGCGCGCGCCACCCGGATCACCGGGATGCCGAAGAAGAAGGCGAGCGTGGGCAGCAGCACCTCGCCGCCGGTGCCGAAGACGGTGATCAGCACCAAGAGCGGCAGGATGCCCGGCAGCGCGAGGAACGCGTCCACCAGCCGCATCGCCACCTCGTCGGGCCAGCCGCCGCGCAGGCCCAGCCAGACCCCGGCGAGCCCGCCCCAGATCAACGCCACCGGCGTGGCGATGCCGGTGATCAGCAGCGCCTCGCGCCCGCCCAGCATCACCCGTGTCAGCACGTCGCGCCCGAGGTGATCGGTGCCCAGCCAATGCATGGCCGAGGGGCCCGCGAGGGTGCCTGTCGCGTCCATCGCCTTGTAATCGTAGGGCACGAGCCAGGGGCTGAGCAGCGCCAGCGCCAGGTGGAAGGCGACCAGCGCCAGCCCGATCGCGCCCGAGGGCCGCGCCAGCATGTCGCGCAGCACGCCGCCCGCGCGCGCCGAGGCAGAGAGCGCCGCGCCGCTCACCCTTGCCTCGCGCGGTGGCTGCGCAGGCGGGGGTTGAGGGCGAGGCTGAGGATGTCGGCCACGAGGTTCACCCCCACATAGGTCGCCGCCACGATCATCGTGACCGCCTGCACCACCGGCAGGTCGCGCTCGGAAATCGCATCGACCAGCAGCCGCCCGAGGCCGGGATAGTTGAACACCACCTCGACCACCACCACCCCGCCCAGCAGCCACGCCACGGTGAGCGCGATCACGTTGATCGCGGGCAGGAGCGCGTTGGGCAGCGCGTGGCGGAACACGATGCGCCAGTAGGGCACGCCCTTGAGCGTCGCCATCTGCACGTAGTCCGAGGCCATCGCCTCGATCACCGAGGCGCGGATCATCCGCATGACATGGGCGATCATCAGCATGGTCAGCACCGTCGAGGCGAGGATGAATTCGGGGAAGAATTCCAGCGGCGGCGCGTCGGCGGGGGTCAGCACGATCGCGGGCACCCACCCGAGCCAGATCGCGAAGACGAGGATCAGCACCGTCGCAGCGACGAATTCGGGAATCGTCATGGCGAGAATCGCCCCGGTGGAGAACAGAAGGTCGGGCCAGCGGTCGCGCGTCAGCCCCGCCACGACGCCCAGCGAGATCGCCAGCGGGATGCCCACCGCCAGCGCCCCCGCCGCCAGCAGCAGCGAGTTGCGCACCCGGTAGCCCACCATCTGCGCGATGCTCTCTTGCCCGCCCGCCGACATGCCGAGATCGCCCTGCACCACGCCCACGGCCCATTCTGCGTAGCGGGTGAGGGCAGGGGTATCGAGGCCCATCGCCTCGCGCAGGCCGGCGCGCAGGCCCGGGTCCATCGCGTTGAAGGCCTCGGGCCGGTTGAAGGTGATGCGGGCGATGGGGCCGTCGGTCTCGTAGAGGATCGGTTCGGACATGGGGTTCCTTTCAGGTCAGCACGCCGGCGTCGCGCAGTTTCGCGATCTGGCCGGCATCGAAGCCAAGTTCGGTCAGCACGGTCTCGGTATCCGCGCCGGGCGCGCGCGGGGCTACCGGGTCGGCGGG
>CAJXKX010000346.1 GCA_913055965.1 uncultured Roseovarius sp. | reverse complement strand
AGGTTGTGCCCCGGCACCGTCGCCGACAGATACCCGGCGAGCCGCGCCGTCATCAGCGCCGAACTGATGCCATGGCCCGAAACGTCGAGCCCGTAGAGCCCGATCCGGGCCTCGGAAATCGGGAACATCCCCACGAGATCGCCGCCGACATGCCCCGCCGAATGCAGCATGAGCGAAACCTCGGCAGGACCGAGATCGCGGTAGCGCTCGCTCAGCAGCGATTGCTGCAGCTTCTTGGCCTCGACGAGATCGCTGTCGAGCGAATCATAGAGCGCCTGCAACTCGTCGAGCGTCGCCCGCACGAGCCGGTTCTTGGCGATCAGTTCGTGTTCCATGTCGAGAATGCGCATCCCGGCGGCCATGCGGGCGCGCAACTCGGCGGCGCTCACCGGCTTGGTCAGGAAATCGTCGGCCCCGGCATCGAGGCCGAGCGCGATCTCTTCCTTGCCGCTCTTGGAGGTGAGCAGGATGAAATAGACATAGCTCTCGGCCCCCAGATCGCGCATGGCGCGGCAGAATTCCGGGCCGCTCATGCCCGGCATCATCCAGTCGCTGACCACCAGATCGGGCAGGTCGCGGCGGCAGATCGCGATTGCCTCGCCGCCGCTTGCCGCCTCTTCGACGGCATAGCCCCATTGGCGCAGGTAGCTTGCGAGGATGCGCCGCTGTGCGCGGCTGTCATCGACCACCAGCACGCGCCGCGCGGCGCCGCCGCGGGCCGCCTGACCATCCGACCTGTTCGCAACACGCACCGCTGTCACCATTACCCGTTTCGGGCGAAGCCTGACGCGGCGGAGCTTTACAAACGGTGAATCATAAAAATCTCGCGAACTTCTGTCTCCCGTTAACGCGTTCTGAAGACCTCGGCCGCAGACTGCCCACACTGCAGGAGAGGCTGACATGATAGACTGGATGCGCGTGCGCGAGTTGCGGGAGGAGATCGGAACCGACGCCTTCGAAGAGGTGCTCGACCTGTTTCTCGAAGAGGCGGAGACGGCGCTCGCGGTGCTGCGCACCGCCACGCAGGAGGACGATCTGGAGGCGCAGCTGCATTTCCTGAAGGGCAGTGCGCTCAACCTCGGCTTCGCCGCGCTCGCGGACCTGTGTGCCGAGGGCGAGGACCGGACGCGCGCGGGACAACGCGACGCGGTGGACATATCCGGGATCGTGGCCGGTTACGAGGCCTCGAAGGCGGCGTTCCTCGCCGGGATCGCAAAGGGCATCGCGGCCTAGATGAGAAACTCGGCCAGCACCTCGTCGCGCGTGATGTCGCGATACGCGAAACCGGTCCGGTCGAGCCGGGCGATGAACGTGTCGAAATTCTCGGGCCGCGTCGTCTCGATCCCGATCAGGACCGAGCCGAAATTGCGGGCGGATTTCTTGAGGTATTCGAACCGGGCGATGTCATCCTCGGGGCCGAGAATGTCGAGGAAATCGCGCAGCGCGCCGGGGCGTTGCGGCATCCGCAGGATGAAATACTTCTTGAGCCCCGAGAACCGCTGCGCGCGTTCCTTGACCTCGGGCAGCCGCTCGAAATCGAAATTGCCGCCGGAGGTGACGCAAACCACCGTTTTCCCGCGGATGACCGGCGCCATATCCTTGAGCGCATCGACCGACAGCGCGCCCGCGGGCTCGAGCACGATGCCCTCGACATTGAGCATTTCGAGCATGGTGGTGCACAGCCGGTCCTCGGCGACGGTCAGGAGGCTGTAGCCGTCATGCGGGGCAAGCCGCGCGAAGGGCCGCGCGCCGATCTGCGCCACCGCCGCCCCGTCGGCGAAGGTATCCACGCGGTCGAGCCGCGCGGGCGCGCCCTCGGCGACCGCCGCCGCAAGACAGGCCCCGCCCGCAGGCTCGACCAGCGTCAGCGGGATGCGGTCGCCGAAATAGCTGCGCACGCCCGAGGACAGCCCGCCACCGCCCACCGGCAGGATCAGGTGATCCGGCAGGCGATCCATCTGCGCCTCGATCTCGACCGCGACGCTGGCCTGCCCCGCGATCACGTCCTCGTCGTCGAAAGGCGCAAGGAAATGCCCGCCAACCTCTGCGCAATAGGCCTGCGCCGCGGCGAGCGTATCGTCGAAATAGTCGCCCGTCAGCCGGACAGAGACCGCGTCACCGCCGAATTTCTCTGTCTTTCCAATCTTTTGCTGCGGTGTCGTCACCGGCATGAAGATCGTGCCGCGCACCCCGAAATGGCGGCACATGAAGGCCACGCCCTGCGCATGATTGCCCGCGCTCGCGCAGACGAACTGTGCCGTATCGGGCCGCGCCGACAGCACATGGCGCATGGCGTTGAACGCGCCGCGCAGCTTGTAGGAGCGCACCGGGCTGAGATCCTCGCGCTTGAGCCAGATATCGGCACCGTAGCGCTCGGAGAGGTGGTCGTTGCGCTGCAATGGCGTGGCCGGAAAGACGGCGCGCATGGCGGCCTCGGCGGCGCGGGCGGTATCGCGGAAATCGGACATGGCGTGTCAGTGACGCAATCGCGGGCGGCTGGCAAGGGGCTGGCTTGCCCCGCCCCGCAAAACCGGCTAATCGCGCGGGAAATCCGCGAAGGGGGAAGCCAGAATGTCCGCGCCGAAAAAAGTCGTCCTTGCCTATTCCGGGGGTCTCGACACCTCGATCATCCTGAAATGGCTTCAGACGGAATATGGCTGCGAGGTGGTGACCTTCACCGCCGACCTGGGCCAGGGCGAAGAGCTGGAGCCCGCGCGGGAGAAGGCCAAACTGCTGGGAATCAAGGAAGAAAACATCTTCATCGAGGATCTGCGCGAGGAATTCGTGCGCGACTTCGTGTTCCCGATGTTCCGCGCGAACGCGCTCTACGAAGGGCAGTACCTGCTGGGCACCTCGATCGCGCGGCCGCTGATTTCCAAGCGCCTGGTCGAGATCGCGGCGGAGACCGGCGCGGATGCGGTGGCGCATGGCGCGACCGGCAAGGGCAACGATCAGGTGCGGTTCGAACTGGCCGCCTATGCGCTCAACCCCGAGATCAAGGTGATCGCGCCCTGGCGGGTGTGGGACCTGACGAGCCGCACGCGGCTCATTGATTTTGCGGAGAAAAACCAGATCCCGATCGCCAAGGACAAGCGCGGCGAGGCACCGTTTTCGGTGGATGCGAACCTGCTGCACACCTCGAGCGAGGGCAAGGTTCTGGAAGACCCGGCAGAGGCGGCGCCGGACTATGTCTATCAGCGCACGGCGAACCCGGAGGACGCGCCCGACGCGCCGGAATTCATCGAGATCACCTTCGAGAAGGGCGATGCCGTGGCCATCGACGGCACCAGGATGAGCCCGGCCAGCATATTGACAAGGCTCAATGAACTGGGCGGCAAGCACGGCATCGGGCGGCTCGATTTCGTCGAGAACCGGTTCGTGGGCATGAAATCGCGCGGCATCTACGAGACGCCGGGCGGCACCGTGCTCTGGCATGCCCATCGCG
>CAJXKX010000345.1 GCA_913055965.1 uncultured Roseovarius sp. | reverse complement strand
CGCGTTGGAGCGGGTGTCGCTCGGGCCCGAGCGGCTGGTTCCGGTGGCGGCGCCCGGCCTCGCCTCCGACGGCGATCTGCCGTATATCGGCTATCCCGGCGATGTGTTTCTCGGGCAGGTGATGGATCGCGCGCTCCTGCCCAGGATCGGCCCCGAGCGGCGGCTGCGGCGCTGCGCCGAGACGGCGCTGACGCTGGCCGCGCATGAATACGCACGGCGCGGGATCGGGGTGGCGTGGCTGCCTGAAACGATGGCCCGCGCCGACCTCGCCGCGGGGCGGCTCGCCCCGCTCGCCATGGATGTCCCGCGGCTCGACATGGAGATCTGGCTGATCCGGCTGCCCCGGGCAGATGGCGGCGTATGGGACGAGGATTGGCGGCGGCTGGCCGACACGCTCAGCCTTGCACCCTCGGCCCCGCTTTGATTTAACCGCTGCGTTGCCCTGTCCGGAGGCCGCCCGATGGTCGATATCGCCACCCGCGTCTACAATCACCGCTGGAAGCTGGACCCGATCGTCCGCTCGCTGATCGACACGGATTTCTACAAGCTGCTGATGTGCCAGACGGTGCGCCGCAACCGGCCCGACACCCATGTCACCTTTTCGCTCATCAATCGCACCAGATCGATCCGGCTGGCCGACCTCGTGGACGAGGGCGAATTGCGCGCGCAGCTCGACCACATCCGCACGCTGTCGCTGTCGCGCGGCGAGAGCACCTGGATGCGCGGCAACACCTTCTACGGCAAGCGGCAGATGTTCACGCCCGAATTCATGGACTGGTTCGAGGGGCTGCGTCTGCCGCCCTACCATCTCGAGCGGCGCGACGGGCAGTACGAGCTTACCTTCGAGGGCAAGTGGCCCGAAGTGATGCTGTGGGAGATCCCGGCGCTGTCGGTGCTGATGGAGCTACGGGCGCGGGCGGTGCTGGGCGAGATGAAGAAGTTCGAGCTTCAGGTGCTCTATGCCCGCGCCATGACCAAGCTGTGGGAAAAGGCCCAGTCGCTGCGCGCGCTCGACGGGTTGCGCATCGCCGATTTCGGCACGCGGCGGCGGCATTCCTTTCTCTGGCAGGACTGGTGCGTCCAGGCCATGCGCGAGGGTCTGGGCGACCGCTTTGCCGGCACGTCCAACTGCCTGATCGCCAAGAACCGCGATCTTGAGGCGATCGGCACCAATGCGCATGAACTGCCCATGGTCTATGCCGCGCTTGCCGACAGCGACGAGGAGCTTGCCCGCGCGCCCTACAAGGTGCTGGCCGACTGGCACGAAGAGCATGAGGGCAACCTCCGCATCATCCTTCCCGACACGTTCGGGACCGAAGGGTTCCTGCGGCGCGCGCCCGACTGGCTGGCGGGCTGGACGGGGATACGGATCGATTCCGGCGAGCCCGAAGCGGCGGCGGAAGCGGCGATCGAATGGTGGCGCGCGCATGGCGAGGACCCGCGCGAGAAGATGGTGATTTTCTCGGACGGGCTGGACGTGGCGCGCATTTCCGAGTTGCACCGGCGGTTCGCGGGCCGGGTGCGGACCTCTTTCGGCTGGGGCACGTTGCTGACCAACGATTTCCGCGGGCTCACCCCGGACGATGCGCTCGCACCCTTCTCGCTGGTGTGCAAGGCGGTCTCCGCGGAGGCGCGTCCGACGGTCAAGCTGTCGGACAACCCGCGCAAGGCGATGGGGCCCGCCGACGAGATCGCACGCTATCGCCGGGTCTTCGATGTCGGCGAGCAGGCCGAGATCGAGGTGGTGGTCTGAGCGCGCGCCTACCTCACGACGAATTCGGCGTGCAGCGCTCCGGCCGCCTTGATGCTCTTGAGAATGTCGATCATGTCGCGCGGCGCGACGCCGAGCGCGTTCAGCCCTTCGATCACCTCGGCCAGCGAGGTGCCCTCGGGCACCTCCGCGAGGCCGATGCCGGGCTCTTCCTCAATGGCGGCCTCGGTGCGGGGCACGACCACCGTTTCGCCGCGGGCGAACGGGTTGGGCTGCACGGCGAGCGGTGCCTCGCGGATGCGCAGGGTCAGGTTGCCCTGCGAGACGGCGACGCGCGAGATGCGCACATCCTGCCCCATCACGATCGTCCCCGAGCGCTGATCGACCACGACCCGCGCCCTGCGCTGCGGATCGACCATCAGGTTCTCCACCCGGCCGAGCGCATGCGCGGGCGATCGGGCCCGCATCGCCACGAGATCGAGCCGCACCGTGCCTGAATCGAGCATCAGCGCCACCGACCGGCCCACCGCCCCGTTGATCGCGTGCTCGATCCGGGCTGCGGTGGTGAAATCCGGCTCGCGCAGGGCGAGGCGCAGGCTTTCGAGCCCGGCGAAATCGAACGCCACTTCCCGCTCGACGCGGGCACCGGAGGGAATCGTGCCCGAGGTCGGCACGCCCTGCACGACACCGCCCGCCTCGCCCTCGGCGGCGGCGCCACCGGCGATGATGGTGCCCTGCGCCACCGCGTAGATCTCGCCGTCGGCGGCATTGAGCGGGGTCATCACCAGCGTCCCGCCCAGCAGGCTCTTGGCATCGCCGATGGCCGAGACCGTCACGTCGATCTGGCTGCCTGCGCGGGCGAAGGGCGGCAGCACCGCGGTGACCAGGACCGCCGCGACGTTTCGCGGGCGGAACTGCTCTCCGGTGACATTGACGCCCAGACGTTCGAGAACGTTGGACATCAGCTCTTCGGTGAAGGGCGAGTTGCGCAGGCCGTCGCCGCTGCCGTTGAGACCGACGACGAGCCCGTAACCCAGCAGATCGTTGCCGCGTACACCGTCGAATTCCACAAGGTCCTTGATCCGGACAGGCCCGGCCCCGGCGGGCGTCGCGGCCGCGAGGCAGAGCGACAGCAGCGCCGCGATCCAGCGCGCGGGCCCCGTCATGACAGAAAGCTCGCGAGGTTGAGGCGCGCGGTGCGCGCGGTCACGGTATAGAGCGTCTCGAGACGGGTCTGGGCCTCTTCGAGCGCGGTGGCCGCTTCGAAGACATCGACCGAAACGAGATCGTTTCGCGCGATGCCGAGGCTCGTGGTCTCGGCATCGATCCGGGCGCGGGCCTGTGCGATCCTTTCCTCGGCAAAGCCGAGCTGCGCGCGCAGCGCGGTCACCCCGTCCTGTCCGGCGAGCAGCCCCGTGCCCATCTCCCGGGCGAGCGTGGCGCGTTCCTCGTGTCCGAGGGCGAGCGCCGGATCGTCGAGCAGCGCCAGCATCGCAGCGTGCCGGATCTGGCCGCGGAGCGCGGCCTCGTCGGCCCGGATGCGCAGCGACACCGTCTCTCCCGCTCCGAGCGCATGCGTGGCCGCGGCCGCCTGACCGCCGCGATAGACAAGGGTGGCAAAGCCGCCCCCCGGCGCGTCGAAGAAGTCGTCGAGCGCGTCCTTCAGCGCCTCGGCGCCGGGGGCGGTGGCGAGCACCGGGCGCAGGGCCTGCAGCAGGGTGTCCGCGCTTTCGAGCGGCGGGCGGTCGGAGCGGTC
>CAJXKX010000344.1 GCA_913055965.1 uncultured Roseovarius sp. | reverse complement strand
ATGAGGAACGCGACGACCTGGATGAAGATCGCCGCCTCCAGCGCGGCCTGCCGGACCCCCAGTTGCTGGCGCGCGTTTTCCAGCCGCGTCAGCGAAGCGACCCCCCGGTCCACCAGCGCCGTGGCACGGTCGAATTCGCTTTGCGCCAGTTCCAGCTCTTCCTCGGCCTGCCGCAGGGTGCTGCGGGCATAGTTCAGCCCCGCCTCGGCCTCCCGCTCGGCGGCTTCGGCCTGCACCCGGCTGCGCGGGTCGAGCGGGTCCGAGGCGGACGGGTCGATCATCGCGACCACGGTCTCGCCTGCGATGACGGGATCGCCCACCCGCACCGGCGACCGGCGCGCCACGCCCCGGATCGGGGCGGCGACCTCGTAGATTTCGGCGATGCGCGTCTCGCCCTCGACATCCACGGTGACCTGCATGGGCGCGCGCTGCACGGGCACGATATCCACCGGCACCGGCTCGGTCCGCAAGGCGACGACCCCCAGCATTCCGGCGGTCAGGACGCCGAGGGCCGCAAGCATGATCGTTCTCGGTTTCATTGTCGGTCCCTATTCGCGCGTTTTCATCACTTCGACGAGGTCGAGCCGGTCGAGCCGCCCCCGCACCACCAGCGCGGCACCCAGCGCCGCCGCCAGCACCACGAGGCTTGCCACGGCAAAGCCCGCGGGCTTGAGAACCAGCGGAATCTCGTAGAGATCGCTGGTCGATCCGTCCGCCAGCGCCCAGGCGATCCCCGCCCCCATGAGCCAGCCCGGCGGCTGCGCCAGAACGGCAAGCAGCATCGTCTCGCCCACCAGGATGAACGACACCTCGCCGCGCGTGAAGCCGAGGATGCGCAGGCTGGCCAGTTCGCGGGCCCGCTCGGAAAGCTGGATGCGGGCCCCGTTATAGGCCACGCCCACGGTGATCAGCACCGCCACCGTCAGGTAGATGGTGGTCATGATATCGACATTCTGCCGGATCGTCGCCTCGAACGAGCGCTGCATCCGCGCCATGTCGATCAGCCCGCTCAGTTCGGGCGTGTCCTTGAGCACGCGGTGCAGGTCCGGCAGCGCCAGCGGGTCCACCGCGAGGTTGGCGACCGAGATGCGCGGTGCCTGCCGCAGCAGGCGGCCGAGCGTTCCGAGGTCCATGTAGGCCCCGAGCCCGATATGCTGCGTCACCAGCCCCGCCACCGGGACGCGATGGGTCTCGTTGATCCCGCCGAGGAATTCGACCTCGATCATGTCGCCGGGCCGCACCGCGAGGTGCCGCGCCAGCCGCTCCGACAGCAAGAGGCCCCGCGGCGGCGGATCGACCGCACGCCCGTCCGCGGCAATGATCCGTGCGAGGTCGGCACCGGGGCGGCGTGCCTCGATGGCCACGTCCTTTTCGCGGTGCCCGTGGCGCAGCACGGCAGGCTGGACTTGCTGCCCCTCGGCGCGCAGCACGCCGGGCAGGCGCGCCACCGCCGCGAGCGCGGTTTCGGGGATGTCGGGCTCGAACATCAGCACGGCATCCTGCCGGTTGGCCCGGTCGAACGTGGTCTCGACCAGCGAATCGAGCGCCGCCGGGAAAAAGCTGGTGGCGACCATCACCGCCACCGCGAGCGCGAGGCCCAGCACCGCGAGGCCCGCCCGCAGCGGCCATCGCATGAGGCTGCGCAGGATCATCACCACCGGCTGCGACAGGCGCAGCGCCGCCATCGCCCGGTCGGGCCAGCTGCGCCGGAAACGGGGCGGCGCCGGCGGGGCCATCGCCACGGCGGGCGGCAGCCGCGCGGCGCGCAACGAACTGCGCCCCGCGCCGAGGGCCGCGCTGGCGATCCCCAGAAGACCCGAAAGCGCATAGGCCCCGGGGTCGAGATTGTAGATCAGGTAGGGAAAATCGAAGAACTGCGCATAGAGCCGCGCCAGCGCCCGCGCCAGCCACGTCCCCGCCCCCCAGCCGATCAGCGTGCCCGCCAGCGCAATGAGCCCCGCCAGCAGCAGGTAATGCAGGCAGACCTCGGCGTTGGAATATCCCACGGCCTTCAGCAGCCCGATCTCGCTGCGCTCCAGCGCGATGATGCGGCTCATCACCATGGCCACGAGAAAGGCGGAAATGCCGTAGAAGATCGGCGGCAGGATCATCGCGCTGGTCCGCAATTGCTCCAGTTCCGACTCGATGAAGCTGTTGGAGACCTGCATGTCGCGGCCATGCGCGCCCATCCCGCCATAGGGGGCCAGCAGGGTATCGAGCCGGAGCGTCACCTGCCCCTCGCGCGCGCCGCGGGTCAGGCTGAGGGCGAGGTCGTTGAACGCGCCCTCCATGTCGAAGGCCGCGGCAAGCGCCGCCTCGGGCATCCACAGCACGCCGAAGGTCTCGTTGTCGGGCATCAGCGCGCCGGGGCCGATGGTATAGATGAACTCGGGCGACAGCACCGTGCCGGTGAGGATCAGCTCGCGGCGGTGTCCGTTGAGATTGGCATGGAACCGGTCGCCCGGTCGCAGCCCGTTGGCGGCGGCGAAGGGCGCGTTGACCGCGACCTCGTCCACGGCACCGGACGCGGGCAGCCGCCCCGAGCGCAGCACCGGCAGGTTGAGCCGCGGCGGCCCGCTTCCGGGCAGCGACAGCAGCCGCGCGGTCACCGTCCGTGCCTGCCCCGGCACGTCGAGCACGGCGAATTCCGAGATCCTGCCATCGACCGCGCGCACGCCCTCGATCCGCCGGATCTCCTGCAACAGCGCGCGCGGCGCGCGGCTTGCGGTCGCGAAGACATCGGCAAAGCGGTTGCGCTCGTAATAGGCGCTGCGCGTCTCCTCGAGCGACACGAAGGTGCCGAAGGTCGTGAGCAGGATCGCCACGCCGCAGGCCAGCACCAGCGCGATCGCGAGGGCCTGCGCCCAGAGCCTGCGGAAATCGCGCAAGAGCTTGCGGTCGAGCGCCGTCATGCCCGCCCCCTCACCAGCTGATCTCGGAGGGCGAGAGGCGGGTGGCGTTCCGCTCGACCCGCTCGATCCGTCCGTCGCGGAAATACACCACCCGGTGCGCCATGCGGCGGATCGCGGCGTTGTGGGTGATGACCGCCGTGCTCGTGCCCAGCCGGTCGTTGACATCGCGCAGCACTTCCAGCACCTGCGCGCCGGTGCGGCTGTCGAGCGCGCCGGTCGGCTCGTCGCACAGCATCACCTCGGGCCGCTTGGCGACCGCGCGGGCGATCGCCACGCGCTGCTGCTCGCCGCCCGAGAGCTGCGCCGGGAAGTGCGAGATGCGCTCCTTCAGTCCGACCAGCTCCAGTGCTTCCTCCGGCCGCATGGCGTTGTGGGCGACCTCGGTGACCAGCGCGACGTTCTCTCGGGCCGTCAGGCTGGGGATGAGGTTGTAGAACTGGAAGACGAAGCCGACGTGGTCGCGCCGGTAGCGCGTGAGCTGGCGGTCGCTGGCGTTGGTCAGGTCGTGGTCGCGGTACTGGACGTGGCCGCTTGAGGCGATGTCCAGCCCTCCGAGAAT
>CAJXKX010000343.1 GCA_913055965.1 uncultured Roseovarius sp. | reverse complement strand
GCGAACGGCGCTCCACTCTGCATCGGCGCTGGCCACGGCGGCTTGCAGCGCCGTCCGCATGGGATTGTCGGCATCGGCCACCGGGTCGGCCGACGAGACCGCGGGCGCGAGCAGTATCCCGTCGCCACCGAGCGAATAGAGCGTGAGCAGCGCGGTGTTCATCTGCGCATCCACAAAGGCCACCGCCGCCCCCTCCACCGTGCTCAGCAGCGCGGTATCGAGCACCCAGCCGCCGGTATTGTAGACGGTGACGGGCCGCCGGAACCCGTCGGTCACGATCTGGTCGGCAAAGGGCTTGTGCGTGTGGCCGAAGATGAAGGTCAGCCGCGTGTCGCCGGGCGCGCCATCCAGTTCGCGGAGCATCTGGTCGGCGACGACCTCGTCGATATAGGCGTGCAGCCCCTGTTGCGAGGCGCGCGACAGGAACGCGGTATAGCTGAACCGCTCCATCTCGGAATAGCTGCCGACAAAGCTGTCCACCAGCCCGCGCGCAAGCTGTTGCAGCGTGTCCGAGACCTGCGCCGAACGCGGCAGCGGCAGGCTTGCCTGCAGGCCCCGCGCCAGCGCCGCCGCCATCCTGTCCTGCACCAGCCGCGCGCCCCCGCCGGTGACGAGCCCCTGTTCGGCGCGTGCGATCTCGCGCCCGAGCGGCCCGGTATCGCCAAAGGTGGACCAGGCAAAATCGATCCAGCTGCCGTTCACCGTTTCTAGCCTGTCCGCCGTCATCGCCGGGGCGGGCACACCCGACAGCGTGGCGCAGAGCCGGGTCATCAACGAGTAGGCGGTTTCGATGAAATGGCCGTGATGCAGCATCACGGCCCGCCGCTCTGTCGCGGTGGTGACCGGCCCCAGCCCGAGATTGGGGTAATAGCTCTTTACCTGCGCGTGCCCGGCGGGCATCAGCGCGTTGAGCGTGGCGCTGCCCGTGCGGGTCTCGGGCGTGGCGAAAGCCGGGGTGACATGCGCCCAGTGACCGGCCTCGTCGGGCGCGCCGGGCCCGTCGGCAAAGCGCTGCGCGGTCCAGAGGGCATGGTCGTGATTGCCGGGCACAAACGACATCCGCCCGCCCAGCATCTGCGGCGGCAGCGCCGCCATGAACCCCCGGAACACCCCCGCCGCCACCTGCGGCGGCGCAAGCGACAGGTCAAGCGCATCGCCCAGGATCACGAGGTGATGCGCGTCCTCGCCCGAGAGCGCCGAAAGCGTCGCGCGCATCGCGGTGCCAAAGGCCGTGGTGGTGCGGCTGACCGCTGTGGGATCGACGGTGTCGTCCTCGCCGAGAACGCTCAGCAGGCTTTCTTCCGCCCCGGCATGCAGGTCCGACAGGATGATCGTGCAACGGAGCGAAATGGTGTCACCTTGGATTGAAAGACCGCGCGAGGAATGCATTGAACAGGCACAATACCCTTGAGAAACCGTAGCAGTCGTATAGCCTCCCGACAACAACCTTAACGAGAAGTCCCATTCCGGAAGATGACGCCACGTGCCGCCGATCGGCCCGTTTCGCGGCGCAGGCAGTCTCAGGCCGAGACCGGGATCGAGCATGGCGGGCATGGTGACGTGACGGACAGGTCAGGGGAAAAGCGCTGGGTCGCCAGCCTCATGGTCGATCTCGTGGGATCGACCGGCATGACCGAAGAGCTTGGCCCGGAGCGGGCCTTCGACCTCATCCGCGAGGTGCTGGAGACGGCGGTCGGGATCGTCGAAGCGCATGGCGGGCATTTCATCGAATACGCGGGCGACAGCGTGTTCGCGCTGTTCGGCGCGCCGGTCGCGGTGGAGAACGCGACGCTGTCGGCGGGCAACGCGGCCTTGGGGATTCTCGACCGCCTAACTGCGCGCAAGCCGGGTCTGATCGCCAGTTTCGGGATCGAGCCAAAGGTCCGGATCGGGCTTGCGGCGGGCGAGGTGCTGGTTTCGGAGTTGCAGTTCAGCGGGCAATCGCGGGTCAATGCGCTGGGCAGCGCGGTCAACCTCGCGGCGCGCCTGCAAGCGGTCGCGACGCCCGACGAGGTCTGGTGTTCCGAGGCCGTGGCCCGCGAGCTGACCGGCCTCGCCGAGATCGAGGATCGCGGGGCGTTCCGGCTCAAGGGGTTCGACGCGCCGCAGCGCCTGTTCCGCATCCACAGGGTGCGCGGCACCCGCGATTCGCTCGATATCCGCATGGCGCGCAGTTCCGGTGTTTTCGTGGGCCGCGCCGGGCCGCTGGCGCGGCTCGGGCGCTGGATGCGGGGCGAGAGCGGGGCAGGCGGGGCGCTGTGGATTTCGGGGCCCGCGGGGATCGGAAAATCGCGGCTGGTCAAGCAGGCGGGCACGCATCTGCCCGAGGGGCCGGTGTTGCAGTTCGGCAAGTGCCGCGCGGCGGAGAAAGGTACGCCGCTGCGCCCGCTGCTGGGCCTGCTGCGCGAGGCCGCGCGCGCAGACGGGGCCGCGGGCGCCGAGGCGCTGGGTGCGTGGCTGCGCGGGCTGACCGGGGCGCATGATCCGGCGCTGGTCCGGCTGATGCTCGGCGCGCCCGCGCCCGGCGCGGACGCCGCCGACGATGGGGCCGACGCCCTGCGCATCCGGCGCGACATCGCCCGCGCGCTGCGCGAACTGGGCTGCGATCCCGCGCGCAGGCTGGTCATCGAAGACATGCACTGGATGGACCCGGTCAGCCGCGAGGTGCTGCGCGAGGTGCTGGACGACCCGCCGCCGGGGCTGCGCCTGCTGGTCACAAGCCGCGATACCCCCGACCTGCCCGGCCCGTGGGAGGCGCTCCCCGTTGCGCCCCTGACCGAGGACGACCTCGCCCGGATGCTGGAGGCGGCCCATCCCGGCATCCCCGAGAAAGCCGCCATCGCGCGCGAACTCTACCGGCAGAGCGAGGGCAATCCGCTCTTTGCCGAAGAGTTGATGCGCCACGCCGGGGCCGAGGGGATGGCGGGGCTCTCGGCGCTTCGCGGCGGCGCGGGAATCGGCGTGATCCAGAACCTGATCTTCAGCCGTTTCGACACTCTGCCCGCCGCCGACAAGGCGGTGCTTCGACAGGCGGCCATTCTCGGGCGCGAGGTCGCGCCCGCCGCGCTCGACCTGATCGGGATTGAGGGCACCACCCGCGACGATGTTCTCATGCGCGCCGCAGCGATGCACCTGATCGACCCGGCACAGCCCGGCCAGCCGTTGCGTTTTGCTCATGTCCTGTTCCAGAACGTCATCCGCGACACGATCACCGAGGCCGAGGCGACCGGCCTGCACCGGCGCGCGGGCGACATCCTTCTGGCTGCGGCCGAAACCGGGGGTGTCGAGCCTCCGGCCCCCGACCTCGCCCATCATTTCGACCGTGCCCGCGACTGGCCGCGCGCCGCGCTCTACAACGTGCGCGCGGCGCAGGCGGCGTGGCGTGTCTATGCGCTCGATGTCTGCGTCGATCATCTCGACCGGGCCGAGGCCGCGCTCGATACGGCGGGCTCCTCGGCGATGTCCGACGATC
>CAJXKX010000342.1 GCA_913055965.1 uncultured Roseovarius sp. | reverse complement strand
CCGCCGCCGAGCCGGGGCAGGCCGTCTTGCCAAGAACAGGAAACCGAGCATGACAGACCAACTCAACGCCTCTTACCCGGTGCTGCCGCTGCGCGACATCGTGGTGTTTCCGCACATGATCGTGCCGCTCTTCGTGGGGCGCGACAAATCGGTGCGCGCGCTGGAAGAGGTCATGGCCGACGACAAGCAGATCCTGCTATCGAGCCAGATCGACCCCGCCGATGACGACCCGGCGGCGGACGGCATCTATCGCGTGGGTGTGCTGGCCAACGTGCTGCAGCTGCTCAAGCTGCCCGATGGCACCGTCAAGGTGCTGGTGGAGGGCGTGCGCCGGGTGCGCATCCTCGAATATCTCGACACCGAGGATTTTTTTGCCGCCCGCGCCGAGCCGCTGGACGAGATGCCGGGCGACCCCACGACTACGCAGGCGCTGCTCAACACCGTGGCCGAGGAATTCGCGCGCTATGCCAAGGTGCGCAAGAACATCCCCGACGAGGCGCTGGCGGCGGTGAGCGATGCCGATGACGGCGCGCGGCTGGCCGATCTCGTGTCGGGGCATCTGGGCCTCGATGTGGAGCGCAAGCAGGAACTGCTCGAGACTCTGAGCGTGAGCGAGCGGCTGGAGAAGGTCTATGGCCTGATGCAGGGCGAGATGAGCGTTCTGCAGGTCGAGAAGAAGATCAAGACGCGCGTCAAGAGCCAGATGGAGCGCACGCAGCGCGAATACTACCTGAATGAGCAGATGAAGGCCATTCAGAAGGAGTTGGGCGACGGCGAGGACGGCGAGGGAGAACTCGCCGAACTGGAAGCGCGCATCGGCGAGACCAAGCTGAGCCGCGAGGCTCGCGAGAAGGCCGAAGCCGAACTCAAGAAGCTCAAGAACATGAGCCCGATGAGCGCCGAGGCGACGGTGGTGCGCAACTATCTCGACTGGATGCTGTCGATCCCGTGGGGCGTGAAAAGCCGCGTCAAGAAGGACCTGGGGCGCGCGCAGGACGTGCTCGATGCCGACCATTACGGGCTGGAGAAGGTCAAGGAGCGGATCGTCGAATATCTCGCCGTGCAGCAGCGCTCGAAGAAGCTGAAAGGCCCGATCATGTGCCTTGTCGGCCCGCCGGGCGTGGGCAAGACCTCGCTGGGCAAATCCGTGGCGCGGGCGACGGGGCGCGAGTTCATCCGCATCAGCCTTGGCGGCGTGCGCGACGAGAGCGAGATTCGCGGCCACCGCCGGACATATATCGGCTCGATGCCGGGCAAGATCATCCAGGCGCTGAAAAAGGCCAAGACCACCAACCCGCTGATCCTGCTCGACGAGATCGACAAGATGGGGCAGGATTTCCGGGGCGACCCGGCGAGCGCGATGCTCGAGGTGCTGGACCCCGAGCAGAACTCGACCTTTGTCGACCACTATCTCGAGGTGGAATACGACCTCTCGAACGTGATGTTCCTGACCACGGCCAACAGCTACAACATGCCGGGGCCGCTGCTGGACCGGATGGAGATCATCCCGCTCGCGGGCTACACCGAGGACGAGAAGCGCGAGATCGCGCGTCAGCACCTGCTGGACAAGCAGGTGAAGAACAACGGCCTGAAAAAGGGCGAGTTCACGCTGACCGACGGCGCGCTGACCGACATCATCCGCTATTACACCCGCGAGGCGGGGGTGCGGAACCTCGAGCGCGAGATCGCCAAGATTGCCCGCAAGGCGGTGACCCGGATCATCAAGAAGGAGGCCGAGACCGTCGAGGTGACGCCGGAGAATCTGGCGGATTTCCTGGGCGTGCGGAAATACAAGTTCGGTCTCGCCGAGGAGAGCGATCAGGTGGGGGTGGTCACGGGCCTCGCCTACACCAGCGTGGGCGGGGAACTGTTGAACAT
This sequence comes from uncultured Roseovarius sp., assembly GCA_913055965.1. Taxonomy (GTDB): domain Bacteria; phylum Pseudomonadota; class Alphaproteobacteria; order Rhodobacterales; family Rhodobacteraceae; genus Roseovarius. The sequence continues at coordinate 1,598 of CAJXKX010000342.1, read as the reverse complement.
CGAGGCGCTGCGCCTGCCGGGCAAGGGCCGGATGAAGACCACCGGCACGCTGGGCGACGTGATGAAGGAATCGATCGACGCGGCGTCAAGCTATGTCCGCTCGGTCGCGCCCGAGATCGGGGTCAAGCCGCCGCGCTTCGAGAAATGGGATATCCACGTCCACGTCCCCGAGGGCGCCACGCCCAAGGACGGGCCGTCGGCGGGCCTCGCGATGGTGACCTCCATCGTGTCGGTGCTGACCGGCATCCCGGTGCGCAAGGATATCGCCATGACCGGCGAGGTGACGCTGCGCGGCAACGCGCTGCCCATCGGGGGGCTCAAGGAAAAGCTGCTCGCGGCGCTCAGGGGCGGGATCAAGCGGGTGCTCATCCCGCGCGACAACGAGAAGGACCTCGCGGAAATCCCCGACAACGTGAAGGAGGGGCTGGAGATCGTCCCCGTCGATCACGTGCGCGACGTGCTCAAGCTGGCGCTGGTGCGGCAGCCCGAGCCGGTGGAGTGGGATGAAGAGGCCCACGAAGCCGCTGCCGCAGACGCCAAGATGGCACCGGGAGAGGAAAGCCGCGGGACCGTGGCGCACTGAGCCGCACCGATCCCCGGGTCACGCACAGGGTGAACGGCATGGCGGCGCGGGGGAATTGCCCCCGCGCCGCTTTTCTTGTCAGTCGATCAGCACCGGGTGCACGTCGATCTGCGCGTAATCCACGGCGAGGTAGCCGCTTTCGTGGCGGCTGACCGCCTCGGGGCGCAGGCGCATGACATCCTGGGCCATGGCGCCGCGGATGCGCTGGGCATGGCCCTTGTAGCGGAATTCGTAGATGCCGAAGCCCTGCGCCGAGGTGCCGACGCGGCGGATATCGGTCTTGAGCGACTTGTCGCTGAGCAGCACCATATCCTTGTAATAGGGCGAGCCCGCCGCCGCGAAGGAGCCGCCGCCGCCCATCGAGGCGAGCGCCGCGATGAAGATGATCGCGAGCAGGATCCACCCCACGACATGGGCGGGCACACCGCTGCCCGGCGCGCTGCTCTGGGTCGAGACGGTCGCGTGCCGGATCGTGTCGGCGCTCATCCGCGCGGTTTCTGCCGCATGGGCCATGCCCGCAAGCGTGACGGAGCAGCAAAGGATCGTTCCACAAATGAATTTTCTCATGTTGTCCCCCATGGTATCGGCGGTGCTGGCGTATCACCTGCGCGCGTTTCGCACGTCCCGCAGCACCGTAGAACAACATGATATCACGAATCCGGCATTTTCGGACAGGATTCTTGCGCGGCGCTGTCGCGCGCGGGCTGGCAATGCGCCCGGCCCGGCGCTAGGCTGCACCGAGGAGTAACCCGGGCAAGAGGATCGAGGCGTTTCATGGTGACCAAAGCAGGTGCGCGCGGCAGCGCGGCAAAACCCGCAACCGCGCGCGGCAAGGCCGCCGTGGCGGCGCGCAAACCGGCAGCCGCGGCGGCAACAGAGCCGGTGGTGGTGGCAGAGGCCGCCCCCGAGGCCGCACAGCCCGATTTCAGGCGGACGGAACTGCTGACGCAGGTGGTGGCGCGCTCGGGCGTGAAGAAGAAATTCGCCAAGCCGGTGCTGGAGGCGGCGCTCGCGC
>CAJXKX010000341.1 GCA_913055965.1 uncultured Roseovarius sp. | reverse complement strand
CGGGCGCGCGCCGGTCTTCGGCCCGGCGGGGGGCGGTCCGCACCGCTGACGGCCCGCGATGGACAAGCCCGCCGCGCCGCGCTAGAGCAGCCGCAACGCAGCAACCGGAGGCCCCGTCATGCATGCCGCCATCATCGTCTTTCCCGGGTCGAATTGCGACCGCGATCTTGCCGTCGCCTTCGAGCGCGCGGGCGCGCGGGTCTCGATGGTCTGGCACAAGGAGACCGACCTGCCCGAGGGGGTCGATATCGTGGGGGTGCCGGGGGGCTTTTCCTATGGCGATTACCTGCGCTGCGGGGCGATCGCGGCGAATTCGCCGATCTGCCGCGCGGTGGTGGCCCATGCCGGGCGGGGCGGGCATGTGCTGGGCATCTGCAACGGCTTTCAGGTGCTGACCGAAACCGGGCTGCTGCCGGGCGCGCTGCTGCGCAATGCCGGGCTCAAGTACATCTGCAAGCCGGTGGAACTGACCGTCGCCACCGATCAGAGCGCCTTTACCCAAGGTTACATCCGGGGCGGCACCATCACCGTGCCGGTGGCCCATCACGATGGCAATTACTTCGCCGACGCGGCCACGCTCGACCGGCTCGAGGCCGAGGACCGCATCGCGTTTTCCTATGCCGACAACCCCAACGGATCGGTCCGCGACATCGCGGGTATCCTGTCGGAGAACCGCCGCGTTCTGGGCATGATGCCGCATCCCGAGCGCATGACCGAGCCCGCCCATGGCGGCACCGATGGCGCGGCCATGTTCGCCGGGCTGATGGAGGCGCTCGCGCCCGCGTGACGGCTTGAGGGCGGGGCGCGCGCGTTCTAGACTTGCGCCATGACCACGCCCGCGCGCCCCGCCTCCGCCCCGCGCCCGCGCACCATTCCCTGGCGCGCGCGGCTGGTGCTCGTGGGGCTGTTCCTGATCGCGGTGGTGGTGGTGCTCACCACGCACCGGATGCTGACCGACCGCTTTACCGAGAACACGCGCAACCGCGCCGAATTGCGGCTGTTGCTCTATAGCGGCAACCTGCTCAGCGAATTGCGGCAGAACGCGATCGTGCCGCAGCTTCTGGCGCGCGACCCGACGCTGATCGCGGCGCTCGACAGCCAGGATTACGCGCGCTCCACGCAGCGGCTGATCTCGTTCCTCGAAGAGATCGGTGCCGCCTCGCTCACGCTGCTGGATCGCGACGGGCGCGTCGTGGCCGCGACCGAGCGCACGCGCCTCGGCTCGAACCTGCGTCAGGCCCCTTATTTCGTTGACGCGATGCGGTCGCGCGACACCGTCTTCAAGGTCTTGCGGCAGGAGGCGGGGCAGTTCAGCTTTTTCTATTCGCGCCGCGTCGAGGGGACGTCGGGCGCGCTGGGCGTGATCCTCGTCGAGGTCGATCTGCAGAAATTCGAGCGCGCCTGGGCGGGGATTTCCGACGCGGTGATGGTCAGCGACAGCGAAGGCGTGATCGTGCTGGCGACCGAGCCGCGCTGGCGCGGGCTGACCGAGGCGGAGGCGCTGGCGCGCGAGCCCGCCGACAGCGCGATCGAGCGGGCCATCCACGCCACCGCAGACTGGACGGCGCTGCCAGCCGATGCCTATCTGCGCGGTCAGGCGGTGATGCGCGTCGAGGGGCGGGTGGCGTTTCGCGGCTGGCGGATCGCGAGCTTTACCACTTATGCCGCGGTGCGCGACAAGGTGAACGGCTATATCGCGCTCGAGATCATGGGATTCGCGATTCTCATGGCGCTCGCCTTCTACTTCCTGAACCGCAGGACCACGTCGCAGATGATGCTGTTCCAGCGCGAGTCGGCGGAGCTTCGCGCATTGAACGCCCGGCTTCAGCGGGAAATCGCCGAACGCCGCCGCGTGCAGGAAACGCTCGCGCAGGCCGAGCAGACGCTGCAGCAAAGCTCCAAGCTCGCCGTGCTGGGCGAGATGTCGGCGGCGGTCAGCCACGAGCTCAACCAGCCGCTCGCGGCGATGAAGACCTACCTCGCCGGGGCGCGGCTTCTGCTGGGGCGCAACCGACCCGACGAGGCGCTGGTCTCGTTCCAGCGCATCGACGACCTGATCGAGCGGATGGGCGCGATCACGCGCCAGCTGAAATCCTATGCGCGCCATTCCGGCGACAGCTTTGCGCCAGTGGATCTTGGCGATGCGCTGGCCTCGGCGCTGGCGATGATGGAGCCGCAACTGCGCAAGCGGAAGGTGCAGATCACCCGCACGCTGCCCTCGGGCCCGGTGATGGTGATGGGCGACCGGGTGCGCATCGAGCAGGTCATCGTCAACCTGTTGCGCAACGCGCTCGACGCGACCGAGAACACGCCCGAGGCGGCCATCGACATCCTGCTGGTGGCGGGCGAGACGGCGGTGCTCACGGTGCGCGACAACGGCGGCGGCATCGACGACCTCGAAAAGCTGTTCGAGCCCTTCTACACGACCAAGCTGCCCGGCGACGGGGTGGGCCTGGGGCTTGCCATTTCCTCGGGGATCGTCAACGACCTCGGGGGCCGTCTGACGGCGCGCAACGCCGAGGACGGAGGGGCTGTATTCGAGGTGCAGCTTCCCATATTGCCCGAAGAGACCAGAGCCGCGGAGTGAGAGTGCCATGCCGACCGCAATGAAGATCGCCATCGTCGACGACGAGCGCGACATGCGCCAGTCCATCAGCCAGTGGCTGGCGCTGTCGGGCTTCGACACCGAGACCTTCGCCAGCGCCGAGGATGCGCTCAAGCAGCTGGGGCCCGACTATCCCGGCATCGTCGTGACCGATATCCGCATGCCCGGCATGGACGGGATGCAGTTCCTGCGCCGCCTCATGGGGGCCGACTCGACGCTGCCGGTGATCATGATCACCGGCCATGGCGATGTGCCGATGGCGGTCGAGGCGATGCGCCTCGGGGCGTTCGACTTTCTGGAAAAGCCGTTCAACCCCGACCGAATGACAGAGCTTGCCAAGAAGGCCACGCAAAAACGCCGCCTCGTGCTCGATGCGCGCTCGCTGCGGCGCGACCTGTCGGATGGCGGCACGCTGATGAAGAAACTGATCGGCACCTCGCCCGCGATGGAGCGGCTGCGCGAGGACATTCTCGACCTTGGCCAGGCCGACGGCCATGTGCTGGTCGAGGGCGAGACCGGCACCGGCAAGACGCTGGTGGCGCATGCGCTTCATGCCGCGGGCAACCGCGCGGGGCGCAATTTCGTGGCGCTGTCCTGCGCGGCCTTCGAGGAGGGCGCGCTGGCGCGGCGGCTCTTCGGCCCGGTCGAGCCCGGAGACGGCCACCTGCCCGCCGTCGAGGAGGCACGCGGCGGCACGCTCGTGCTCGAGGATATCGAGGCGCTGCCCGACACGGTGCAGGCGCGGCTGCTGACCTTCGTCAACGACGAGGGCACCCCGCCCGAGACGCGCATCGTCGCCATTTCCAACATGCAGGACGAGGGGCGCACCTGCGAGGACGCGCTGCGCCCCGACCTGTTCTACCGGCTGGCGAGCCTGCGCCTTACCGTGCCGCCG
>CAJXKX010000340.1 GCA_913055965.1 uncultured Roseovarius sp. | reverse complement strand
CCGATGCGGGCGGCCGAGGCCTTGTTGATGATCGATCCGCCGCCGTGCTCCTTCATGTACGGCACGGCGACGCGCATGGCGGCCATCGGGCCGTACACGTTGACGGCCATGACGCGCTCGTAGGTCGCGTCGTCCAGCGTCTCGACGCCCTTGAAGTTGTCCATGATGCCGGCGTTGTTGCAGAGCACGTCCAGCCCGCCGTAGGTGTCGATCGCGGTCTGGATCATGCCTTCGACCGCGGCGCGGTCGGTGACGTCGACGACCAGCCCGGTCATCGTCCCGCCGGCGTCCTGGACCTCCTGGGTCACGGCTTCGATGCCGTCCTTGGACACGTCCGCGCCGACGACCTTGGCGCCCTCGGCCGCGAAGCGCTTGGCCATCGCGCGACCCATGCCCGAGGCAGCTCCCGTGATGACAGCGACCTTTCCTTCGAGATGCCGGTTCATCTGGACCTCCTGAGTCCATGCGCGACCCGTTGCGGGGGACGGGGAATCGCCGACCCGGCCGGCCGCGAGCATCCTTGATTGTCGCGCCGACGATCCGCCGGCGTCATGGACGTTCGTCCCCGGCGCGACCGGAGCGCGCGAAGGGCCGGGTAGGCTCTGCCGGTCGTGGCCACGCCAGGCGGACGCGCGCCCGGCGTCGCCGCACCCGCCCGATCGCCGTGAAGGAGTTCCATGAGTCAGCCGCAGCGCAGCAGCCGAACGATCGACGCCTCGCCGGTCCTGACCACGGGCGACATCAAGTCGACTGACAAGCGCCACTGACGCGAAAGACCCGCGCGGCGTCGCCGGCGGGTCTATCAGGTTCCGTTTTCGAAATATCTCAATGAAGGTGGTCGTGCTCATCGTCGGGCGGCGTGCCGCGCCCGGCCGCCATGCCGGCGCTGATGCCCTGCACGAAGGCCGCGCTCAGCCCGCCGAAGGCGGCGATCCCGGCCGCGGGCGCCACCGTCGAGGCGGGCGCGTTCACGCTGGGCGCCATCGTCACCGCCGCGCGCTTGGTGCGCGTCAGGGCCAGGAAGATCAGCCCGAGACCCACGAACACACCGCCGTAGATCAGGGCGATTTCCAGGTGATCCATCACCTGCGCCAGCGCGATCCACCCGGCCGCGGCCGCGTCTTCCATCGTGGCGTTCGAGGCGGAGGCGTCCTCCGGCCACGGCCGCGGCGTGGGCGGGGGGGTCGGCGGTGGGGTCGGTCCGGGGCGGGTCTCGTAGCGCGCGAAGCCGTTGCGGATCAGGGTTCGGACCGGGCTCTCGCCCACCCCCGCCGCGCGGGCCAGGGCGGCCGCGCTGTCGGCCGATCCGTCGGCACGCAGGCGCGCGAGCGCGATGCGCTGCGCCTCGCGCGACGCGCCGGTCGGAACGTCCTCGCCGACGGCCACGAGCACCCGCTCGACCGGCCGCGCGGGCCGAATGCGTTCCTCGAGCAGGCCCTGCTCGCGCAGCATCGAGAGCCGCTGGGGCTCCAGCCGCTCCGCCCGTCGCCAGGCGGACGGGGGGCCGCCCTCGGGATCGAGCTCGCGCACGGCATGATCGAGGGAAACGCGCGCCCAGGCGGGCGACAGGCCGGCCAGCACGGTGCCGGCCGGGGCGACCGTCCGCTCGGCCTCGTCCAGGATCCAGGCGACCGTGGCGGTCGGCGTGCGCACGCCCAGCTCGAGCCGAGCGATCGCCTCCTTGAGCTCCAGAGCCCTGGAGGCGCTCACCTCGTCGGTCCCGACGACCAAGCCGGCCCGGACGCCGCCCTGCCACGGGACGACGACCACGTCGCCGGTCACGATCGAGGGAGTCCCGAGGTCCGGTCCGGCGAACGGCGCGAGCCACCGCAGCGGCGCCAGCGGCAGCGGCAGCACCATCATCGCCACGACCGCCAGGATGCCCGCGGGCAGCAGGCTCGCCCCCAGTCGGGGCGGGGTCGTGGCAGGGCTCAGCGCGGCCATGTGTCATCCTCTCGTCGCGTGCGTCAGGGCGGTGCGTGCAAGCCGCGTGCCATTCGCGCGCCGGTGGCGGGGCCGGGCTGGCACAGGGTTTGCAGGGGGAGGCGTGACGCGTTTTCACGCCTGACCGATGCAAAGAGGGCCCCATGCCGATGTCACCCTGCCGTGCCGCAGTCCTGTTCCTGACGCTCCTGCCGCTCCCGGCCTGCATGTCGGCACCGCGCGCCGTCGATGCGTTGCCCGAGGATGCCAGCCCCCGCACCGAGGCGGTGGCCAAGCTCAAGGATGGCCTCGCGGATGCGCCTGTCGCGTTCGCTCCGGTCGTCCCCGCCGCGCCGGTGATGCAGTTCACCGGGCTGGGGATGGCGCAGGTCTCGAAACAGCCGGGTGCCTCAACCAATGAAAAGCGGCTGATGGCCATTCGCGCGGCGCGGGTCGAGGCGATGCGCGACCTGACCGAGCAGATTCACGGCATCCGGATCAGCGCCGATACCCTGCTGCGCGACCAGGTGGTGCGCAGCGACATGGCGCGGGCGCTGGTCGAGGGCGAAATCCGCGGCGCGCGCACCGTGCGGATCACGCCGCGGGGCGAGGATTCCTTCGAGGTGGTGCTTGCGCTCGATCCCGATACGGTGGCCTATATCCTGCGCGCCACGCGGCAGGGGGGCTGAGCGATGCTCTGGCGTGCTCTGGTTCTCGTTCTGGGGCTTGGCCCCGTGCCGGCGGCCGCAGAGGCGGCAGAGGCGGCGCGGTGGGTCGAGGCACAGGGTCTTGCGCATGTCGCCTCCGCCGCCGACCGCGACGCGGCCCGACGCCGGGCGATCGGCGAGGCGCTCGTCTCTGCCGCGCTTGCGGGCGGGGCGAGCTTGCGCGGGCATACCGTCACCGACAAGGGCCGGATCACCGCCGATCTGTCGATCCTGCGGCCGACGGGGCGGGTGCTGTCGCATCGCGTGCTGTCCGCCGACCTGGTTGACGGACAATGGCGCGTGCGCATCGCCGCGCAGGTCGGGCCGATGCCCCTGGGGGAGTGCGCCGCGCGCCGCCGTCTCACGATCAGCGCCGCCCCGCCTGTGGTGCGCGTCGCGCCCGAGGCGGATGCCTGGGCCGAGCCGCTGGTGATGCGCGTGGCGCATGATCTGGTCGAGACGCTGCGCCGCCACCCCGATGCCGATCTCGATACGCTCGCCCCTGCCGCTGGCGGGGTCGTCGCCGCGTCGTTCGATTATGCGGCGCTGACCCGGGGCCGCGCGCGCCCCGCGGCGGGCAACCACCGCCTGCGCGCGGGGATCGATGTGGCCCCGGCGGGCCGTGCGCTGCGGCTGGTGCTCACGCTCCGGCTGCTCGCCCCGGATGGCGCAGAGATCGCCCGCAGCTTTGCGCGCGAGGCGGCGCGCCCGTCCGCGGGGCTGATCGGCCTCGTTTCGGGGCAGGGCCGCACCCGTGCCGAGGCGGAACTGACCGACGGGCTGATGGCGGATGTGCGCGCGATGCTCGACGGGCTGGCCTGCGCGCCCGCCGAGGCGCGTATCGTGCAGCGCGGCGAGGCGCTACGCGTGCCGCTCGGGCGGCGG
>CAJXKX010000339.1 GCA_913055965.1 uncultured Roseovarius sp. | reverse complement strand
CGCGGGGCGAAACACGCCGATGCGCTCGACATTGTAGGTGGCGCCGGTCTGCATCATGCGGATGCGGTCGCCCTTTTTCATCACGCCGTCCATGATCCGCACCAGCACCACGACGCCGAGATAGAGGTCGTACTTGCTGTCCACCAGCATCGCCTTGAGCGGCGCGTCCCGGTCGCCCCTGGGGGGCGGCAGGTGGGCGATGATCGCCTCCAGCGTCTCGCGGATGCCCTCGCCGGTCTTGGCCGAGACGGGGATCGCGCCGGAGGCGTCGATGCCGATCACCTCCTCGATCTGCTGCGCCGTGCGTTCGAGGTCGGAGGCGGGCAGGTCGATCTTGTTGAGCACCGGGACAAGCTCGTGATCGGCGTCGATGGCCTGATAGACATTGGCCAGCGTCTGCGCCTCGACGCCCTGCGTCGAATCCACCACCAGAAGCGAGCCCTCGACCGCGCGCATCGAGCGCGACACCTCGTAGGAGAAATCCACATGGCCCGGCGTGTCGATCAGGTTGAGCACGTATTGCTGGCCGTCATCGGCCGTGTAGTCGATGCGGACGGTGTTGGCCTTGATGGTGATGCCGCGCTCGCGCTCGATATCCATGCTGTCGAGCAGCTGCTCTTTCATGTCGCGTTCGGCGACCGTGTCCGTCATCTGGATCAGCCGGTCGGCAAGCGTGGATTTGCCGTGGTCGATATGCGCCACGATCGAGAAATTGCGGATGTGCGAGAGCGGTGTCATGTTGGTGGCATATGGCGGGGAAGCGCTGTCCGGTCAAGGCGGATCGTGCCGCGCGGGCGGTGCCGGTAAGGGAGGCTGCGATGTCTGGCACGAAGGCAATCGAGGTGCAGGTCACGGGCCGGGTGCAGGGGGTGAGCTTTCGCGCCTGGACGCAGGCCGAGGCGCGCGGGCGCGGCCTTGCGGGCTGGGTGCGCAACGAGGCCGACGGCGCGGTGCGGGCGCATCTCGAAGGGGCCGCCGGGGCGGTCGAGGCGATGCTCGCCGCCCTGCACGAGGGGCCGCCCGCAGCACGGGTGCGCGCGGTCACGGCCCGCGATGCCGCGCCCACGGGTGAGACCGCGTTCGAGATCAGGCGGTGAGGGGGCGGGTGGCCCCACCCCGGCGCGCCCCCCGGCCGCAGGCACCGGCGCGCAGCGCGCGCCCGCGGCTGCCATGATGCGCCCGCCCACCTGGGGCGTGGTGGCCACGGTCAAGGCCCCGGCCCGCGACATCCTCGATTTCGCCGCCCATCACCTCGACCTCGGCGCGCACCGGGTGCATGTCTATCTCGATGCGCCCGACGCGCAGGCCGAGGCGGCGCTGCGCGGCCATCCCAAATGCCGGGTGATCCTGTGCGACGAGGGCTATTGGCGCAGGCGGCGCAAGCGGGCGGGCCGCCCCGACGCGCATCAGCCGCGCCAGAGCATCAACGCCACCCATTGCCTGCGTCGCCGCCCGCAGGTGGACTGGCTCGCCCATATCGACGTGGACGAGTTTCTCTGGCCCGAGACGCCCCTCTCGGAACAGCTTGCGGCGCTGCCCGAAGACTGCCTGAGCGCGCGGGTGCGGCCCGTCGAGGCGCTCGCGCCCGACCCCGACGACCCGCCGCCCGCGGGGGTGACATGGTTCAAGTCCTGCGCGCGCAGGCAAAGGCAGCGGCGCGAGGAGACCGCGACGATCTATCCCGGCTTCGGCGGGCATCTCAACGGCGGCTTCCTGAGCCACGTGGCGGGCAAGGTCTTTGTCCGGACCGGCGTGGCCGGGACGAGCCTGCGCATCCACAACGCCTTTCGTGATGGCGAGATGGATGCCGACCCGCCCGACCTGCCCGCCACCCGGCTGTGCCACCTGCATGCCACGGGCTGGGAAGACTGGCACGCGCGGCTGCGCTACCGCCACGCGGCGGGGGCCTATCGCCCGGGCATCAGACCCGCGGGCGAGGGCGCGCTGCCGATCCACGACCTGCTGGCGCATGTCGAGGCCGAGGGCGGCGCGGCGGGGCTGCGCGCCTTCTTTGCCGAGGTCTGCACAGCCACGCCCGCGCTGCGCGCGCGGCTGGCCGCGCATGACCGGCTGCACGCCATCCCGCTCGATCCCGCCGCGGCGCGCGCGCGGCACTTTCCGGCGTGGGGTGCGCCGCCGGATTGACCGCCCCGGCCGGTTCCTGTAAGCGGGCCGCGATGGGGGGCCTTGACGGGGCCTGGCGCGCAATGGGTGCGCGCGTCCCCGTGACAGACGTGCGGGCCGGGTTCAGCGTCCGCAAGCAGCGGATAGACATGACCACATTCAGCGAACTCAATCTCAATCCCAAGGTGCTCAAGGCCGTCGAAGAGGCCGGATACACCACACCCACCCCCATTCAGGCCGACGCCATCCCCTCCGCGCTCGAGGGGCGCGACGTGCTGGGCATCGCGCAGACCGGCACCGGCAAGACGGCGGGCTTCACCCTGCCGATGCTGTCCCTGCTGGCGCGGGGGCGCGCGCGGGCGCGGATGCCGCGCAGCCTGGTGCTCTGCCCCACCCGCGAACTGGCCGCGCAGGTGGCCGAGAATTTCGACACCTATTCGAAATATCTCAAGCTGAGCAAGGCGCTGCTGATCGGCGGCGTGAGCTTCAAGGAACAGGACAAGCTCATCGACAAGGGCGTCGATGTGCTGATCGCCACACCGGGCCGGCTGCTCGACCATTTCGAGCGCGGCAAGCTGTTGCTGACCGGCGTACAGATCATGGTGGTGGACGAGGCCGACCGGATGCTCGACATGGGTTTCATCCCCGATATCGAGCGCATCTTCAGCCTCACGCCCTTCACCCGGCAGACGCTGTTTTTCTCGGCCACCATGGCCCCCGAGATCGAGCGGATCACCAACACCTTCCTGCAGGCGCCGGTGCGCGTCGAGGTGGCGCGGCAGGCCACGGCAAGCGAGACGATCGACCAGCACGTGGTGATCTTCAAGCCGTCGCGCCGCGACCGCGCCGACAGCGAAAAGCGCCGGGTGCTGCGCGCGCTGATCGACGCCGAGGGCGCGGCCTGCACCAATGCGATCGTGTTCTGCAATCGCAAGGTCGATGTCGATGTGGTGGCCAAGTCGCTCAAGAAATACGGCTACGACGCCGCGCCGATCCATGGCGATCTCGACCAGAGCCAGCGCACCCGCACGCTCGATGCGTTCCGCGCGGGCGAGCTCAAGATCCTCGTGGCCTCGGACGTGGCCGCGCGCGGACTCGACGTGCCCGCCGTCAGCCATGTGTTCAATTTCGACGTGCCGGGCCACCCCGAGGATTACGTCCACCGCATCGGGCGCACGGGCCGCGCGGGCCGGTCGGGCAAGGCGCTGACGATCTGCAACCCGCGCGACGAAAAGGCGCTCGCCGCCGTCGAGGCGCTCTTGCAGAAGGACATCCCCCGTCTCGACGACCCCACCGGCACGCGGCCCTCGGGCGACGGCGAAGAGACGGCGGCACCCGAGGCATCAGAGGCCTCCGCCCGCCCCTCGCGCAGCCGGGGCGGCAGCCGCAGCCGTGGCGGGCGCCAGAAGCCC
>CAJXKX010000338.1 GCA_913055965.1 uncultured Roseovarius sp. | reverse complement strand
CCCCGCCCGCCAGTCCGGATCGCTCAGGTTGCGCCGGTCGCGCGCGTCCGACAGAAACCCGGTCTCGACCAGCACGGAGGGGATATCGGCGGCCTTGAGCACCGAGAACCCGGCGTGGCGCAGCGGGCGGCCCAGCACCGGGATGTCGCCCGCGCGCAGCACCTCGAGCAGCGTGGCGGCGAGCGCGTCGGCGCGCGGCTGCGTCTCCTGCCGGGCGAGATCCATCAGCACCCCCGCCACCACGTCGTCGCTGTCGCTCAGGTCCACCCCCGAGAGCAGGTCGGCGCGGTCGTGGCGCTCGGCGAGCGCGGCGCTCGCCGCGTCCGAGGCGGTGTCGGACAGGGTATAGACCGACGCCCCCCGCGCCCGCGCATCCGCCAGCGCATCGGCATGCAGCGACACGAAGACATCCGCCCCCGCGGCCTGCGCCCGTGCCACGCGCGCCTCGAGGCTCACGAACACATCCTTGTCGCGGGTCAGGATCACCTCGTATCCGCCCCGGCGCAGCAGCGCCTCGCGCAATTCGCGCGCCAGCACCAGCATCAGCGCCTTTTCGGTCACGCCGCCCTCCTCGGCACCGGGGTCGATGCCGCCATGGCCCGGGTCGATCATCACCCGCAAGGGCCCGCCCCCCGCGCGCGGCGGCGGCGCGGGCGCGGCGTCGGAGGTGGGGGCGATATCCCAGCCGGGGCTGTCGGGCACGCCCGAGGCGGCGGCAAAACGCGCCGCATCGCCGCGCCCCAGCCGCACCCGCAGGTCGGCCGCGCCGCTGCCGGGATCGACCGACAGCGCCGCCTCCTCGAGCGGGTGAGGCCCCGCCAGATCGACCACCATCCGCGACCAGCCGGGGCGGATCTGCCCCATGCGCAGCCCGCGCACCCGGTCGGTCGAGACCAGCGCCCCGGCCCCGGCACCGCCCCAGTCCAGTTCGCGGAAATCGAGCACCAGCCGCGGCGGGCCATCGAGCGTGAACACCCGCCACGGCACCCCCTGGCTCAGCCCCAGCCGCAGCGCCACGCCGCCGCCCTCGGCCACGACGCCGCTGCGCGCGGGATCGAGCCGCGCCAGCGCGGTAAAGCCCTCGGCCCGCGCTGCGCCGCCAAGGCACAGCGCGACCAGCACGGCCAGCCCTGTTCGCGATATCCTGCTCATCCGCCGGTCCCCGGTCTCGTTGCCGCCGAGGATACCGCCAAACGCCGCCCGGCAACAGCCCCGGCGTTTCTTCCTGGCGAAAATACCCCGGCGCGGCGCATGGCGCCCGCCCGTGCCCTCAGGGGCAGAAGAGATCGTTGAACACCGCGAACAGCATCAGCGACAGGATCAGCGTCAGCCCGACGCTCATCATCACCCGCAGCGCCCGCTCGCTCGGGGGGCGGCCCGCGACGGCCTCGTAGGCGTAGAACACCAGGTGTCCGCCATCCAGCACCGGCACGGGGAAGAGGTTGAGCAGCCCCACCGCGGTGGACAGCACCGCGATGAACCAGATGAAGCTCTCGGCCCCCTGGCTCGCCATCGCGCCCGAGACCTGCGCGATGCCGATGGGCCCCGACATGTTGCACGAGCTGATCGCGCCGGTCACCATGTGGTAGAGGCCCGAGACCGAGCTTTCGATGATCATCCAGGTCTGCCCCACGGCCCCGCCCAGCGCCTCGACCGGGCCGACCGCCTCGGTCGCGGGCTCGAAGGCCATCGCGCCCACCACGCCGATGCGCCACTCGGTGCGAAAGCCGCCCTCGGGCTGCGGCTCGTCGGTGCGCCGGGGCACCAGCGTGAGGTCGAGCGTCTCGCCCCCGCGCCAGACCTCGAGCGCCAGCGGCGCGCCGTCCGAGCCCTCGACGATCTCCTTGAGCCCCGAGAACGCGGCCAGCGGCACGCCGTTCACCGCGGTGATCACGTCGCCCGCCTCGAGCCCCGCGGCGAAGGCCGCCGATTGCGGCGAGAGCCCGCCCACCAGCGGCGGCATCAGGTGCGGGCCGGTCACCGTCATCCGCGCCCCGTCGCGGCGCACGTCGTAGTCGAGCCGCGGCTCGCGCGGCAGCGCGTCGAGGAAATCGTCATAGGCGTCGTCGGCCTCGGGATCGGGCAGCGCCTGCCCCGCCACGCGCAGGACTTCGTCGCCCGGGCGCAAGTCCACCCCCTCGACCGGCAACGGCTTGAGCGCGCCGACGGTCAGCGGGTCGGCGGTCTTGCCGCTGCCCATCATCACTGCCGAGAAGACGAGGATCGACAGGATGAAATTGAACACCGGCCCCGCCGCCACCGTCGCCGTGCGCGCCCAGAGCGGCGCCCCGTGCATGGTCTGCCGCAGACGTTCCGGCGGCATCGCTGCCATCGCCGCGCCGTCCTGCCCGCTCGCGGCGTCGGCATCGCCCAGGAATTTAACGTAGCCGCCAAAGGGCAGCGCCGCCACCTGCCAGCGCGTGCCGTGGCGGTCGGTGCGCGCCAGCAGCACCGGGCCGAAGCCCAGCGAGAACACCTCGGCCTTGATGCCCGACCAGCGCCCGACGATGTAATGGCCGTATTCATGCACCGCCACGATGATCGAGAGCGCCACGATAAAGGCCAGTATCGTCATGAAGACACTGCCGAATTGCGGCAGGAGCGTTGCCAGGTCCACAGCCTATCCCCGTTTTCTGATCTCTGTCGCCGCGGCATCCGCGCAGGTCCTTGCCACATGGTCTGTCGAGAGCACCCGATCAAGGGTCAGATCGTCGCCCCCCGCGCCGATCCGGTATTCGGGCAGGGCGAGCATCCGCTCCAGCACCGTCTCGACCAGCGGCGCCATCTCCATGAAGCCCAGCCGCCCGGCGATGAAATGATCGAGCGCGCGTTCCTTGGCGGCGTTGAAGATCGCGCCCGCCAGCCCGCCCTCGGCCATCACCGCGCGCGCCAGTCGCAGCGCGGGCGCGCGCGCCTCGTCGGGGGCGCGGAACTCCAGCACACCCTCTGCGGCGAGATCGAGCGCCGGGACGGGCAGCGCGCGGCGCGCGGGCCAGTTGAGCGCATAGCCGATCGCGTGGCGCATGTCGGGCGGGCCGACATGCGCCATCAGCGCCCCGTCGTTGAAGCCCACGAGCGCGTGGACCAGCGATTGCGGGTGGATCAGCACCTCGATCCGGTCGGGATCGAGCCCGAAGAACTCGCGCGCCTCGATCATCTCCAGCGCCTTGTTGAACATCGAGGCCGAATCGATGGTGATGCGCTGCCCCATCGCCCAGTTGGGATGGGTCGAGGCCTCGGCCACCGTGGCCGTGGCCAGCCGTTCGGCGGGCCAGTCGCGGAACGCGCCGCCCGAGGCGGTGATGATGACGCGGGTCACCGCGTCCATCTCCTCGCCCACCAGCGCCTGGAAGATCGCCGAATGCTCGCTGTCCACCGGCAGGATGCGCGCCCCCGAGGCGCACGCGGCCGCCATCACCAGCGGCCCGGCAGCGACCAGCGATTCCTTGTTGGCGAGCGCGAGCGTCGCGCCGGTTTCCAGCGCCGCGAGGCCGGGCGCGAGCCCCGCCGCGCCAACGATCGCCGACATCACCCAATCGGCGGG
>CAJXKX010000337.1 GCA_913055965.1 uncultured Roseovarius sp. | reverse complement strand
AGGGCGCGGGTCAGGCCGCCGGGGCCGGGGCCGATCTCCAGCACGTCGCAGTTCGGCAGGTCGCCTACCCGCCGGGCAATCTTGCGTGTCACGTTCAGGTCCAGCAGGAAGTTCTGGCCCAGCGCCTTGCGCGCAGACAGGGCGTGCTCGGCGATCACCGCGCGCAGCGGCGGCAGCCCGTCCCCGGTCACGCCGCCCCGGTCCGGCGTTCGGCCATCTCCCAGGCCAGGCGCAGCGCCTCAATCAGGCTTTGCGGGTCCGCGATGCCCTTGCCGGCGATGTCGTAGGCGGTGCCGTGATCGGGCGAGGTGCGCACGAAGGGCAGGCCCAGCGTCACGTTCACGCCCCGGTCGAAATCCAGCGTCTTGATCGGGATCAGCGCCTGGTCGTGATACATGCAGATCGCCGCGTCGTAGCGCGCGCGCGCGGCTGCGTGAAACATCGTGTCGGCCGAGAGCGGGCCGGCGAGGCGCATCCCCTCGGCGCGCAGCCGGTCGAGCAGCGGGGCGATCACCTCGATCTCTTCGCGCCCCATGCGCCCCCCCTCGCCCGCATGCGGGTTCAGCCCGGCCACGGCGAGGCGCGGCGCGGGGATGGCGAAATCGCGGACGAGCGCGACATGGGTGAGGCGGATCGCCTCTTCGATGCAATCGGCGGTAAGCGCGCGTGGCACCTCCGAGAGGGGAATGTGGATGGTCGCGGGCACCACCCGCAGGCTGGGCCCCGCGAGCATCATCGCCACGCGCGCCCCGCCTGCGAGATGCGCCAGATACTCGGTATGACCGGGAAAGGCAAAGCCCGCCCCCTCCTGCAGCGCCTGCTTGTGGATGGGCGCGGTGCAGAGCGCCGAGGCATGGCCCGCCTGCACGAGCGCCACGCCGCGCGCGATCACGTCCACCACCGCCTGCGCCTGCGCGGGCTGGGGCGCGCCGGGGGTGCGGGACCCCGGAAAGGGATGGGCCAGCACCGGCAGCGCCCCGTCGCGGGCGGCGCGCGGGGCGTCGGCGGGGCTGTCGATCAGGGCGACAGGCGTGCCCTCGGGCAGGTGCGCGGGATCACCGATGAGAAAGAACGGCACGCGCCCGGCAAGGGACGACCATGCTGCCGCCGCGATCTCGGGGCCGATGCCCGCGGGCTCTCCGCAGGTGAGCGCGATCACGGCTCGACGATCCGCGCCTCCGCCAGAAGCTGCTGGAGAAAGCCGTCGGCCAGCGACTGGATGCGCTGGTTGCGGATGAAGCCCGCGAGATCCTCGATCGAGGGCTGCGCCTCGTCGAGCGCGGGGGTGCGGCCGCAGAGCATCAGGAAGACCAGCGTCTGCCCGTCGGCGCGGGTGATGCGGGTGGAGCTTTCGCCCGGGTCTAGCAGAGCAAGCTCGGCGGCGATGTCGGCGGGGATGTCCTCGGGGGCCTTGGCGCCGCGTTCGAGCACGTTCTCGGCCTGGCCCTGCGCCACGCCGTAGAGATCGTCGCAGGTATCGACCCGCGCACGGACCTCGGCGGCGCGCGACAGCGCCTGCTCGCTGCGCCCGCCGGGAATGTAATAGGCGGCGTATTCTATGGCAGAATAGCGCGGCTCGGGCACCGCGCCCTCCTCGATGTCGCGCATATAGATGAGCGCGAGCCCGCCGTCGATGGGCAACGGGTCCGAGACCTCGCCGGGCGCGAGACCGAGCGCCACCTGCCGCAGCGCAGGCGGCAGTTCCGACGCCATCTGCCAGCCCAGCCGCCCGCCATTGCGCGCCGTGGGGGCCGCCGAATGCTGCCGGGCAAAGGCCGCGAAGGCGGATTCGCTGTTCGCGGTGGCGATGCGCGTGGCCAGCTGCTGCTTGGCCTCGGCATCCTCGAGACTGGTCACCGGCAGGACGATCTCGGAGAGCAGCACCCGCACCGCCGCCCCGCCCGAAAGCGCCTGCGCGGCGCGGTCGATCTCGTCCTGGCTGACCGAGACACGGCCCGCGAAGCGCGCACCCGTCACCTCGCGCCACGTCACGCCCGCGCGCACGAATTCGGCGAGCGACTGCTCGGAGACGCCCGATTGCGCGAGCGCGGCGACCAGTTGCTCGCCGTTCATGCCCGCGCGGGAGGCGAATTCCTCGATCCCGTCGCGGAGGCTGTCCTCGGTGACGCGGATCCCCATGCTCTCGGCGGCCTCGAGCTTGACGCGCTCCTCGATCAGTTGCTGGCGGGCAAGCTGGTTGGGATCGCCCGGCGCGCGGAACAGGGTCAGCATCCGGGTGCGCTGCTGAAGCTCGTAGCGGGTGATCGCGCTGTCGTTGACGTAGATGACCGGCGAGAACAGGTTCTGCGCCCGAAGCGGGGCCGAGGGCAGCGCCACCGCCGCCAGCACGGCAAGGCAGAGCGCGGCGAAGGCGGCGGGCACGGGGCGGAGGCTCGGGATCATTCTGGTCAGTTCCTGCATGTGCGAGTGAAGCTCTTGTCGCGCGAGGCGGCGGAAAAGCCTCGCAGCCCCACGGTAAAACCGATGTTGGTCTCGGGTTCAAGGATAGTCGACGAGGTAAAGCGGCGCGAGACCGAAAGCGTGATGTCCACGCATTCGTTGGTGTAGGTGAGCCCCGCCCCCGCGCGGATGCTGCGATCGGTGGCCGCGTCATAGCGCCACTCGCCGCTGGCCGTCCAGTGATCCGCAAAGCGATAGCTGCCGTCGAAGGACCATTCCGACACGGTGGACGGGCGGCTTTCGACCGGGTCGGCGGGCAGCCACGTATAGGTAGCCCCCAGATCGGTGCGCGGGTTCTGCCAGCTGATGCGGGCCTCGGCCTTGGTGGCGTCGGCGACGTCGTCGATCAGGCTGCGGGCGGTCACCACGAGGCCCGAGTCGTCGCGCAGCTGCGCCGCGACCAGCAGGTCGGAGCGGCGGTCGCGCAGCCCCGAGGAGCGGGTGAAGCTGGGCGCGCCGCCCGGTTCGAGCAGGCGCTCGTCGCGGATCACGTGGCCCAGCGCCAGCCGCCCCTCCCAGCCCGCGGGCGAGACCCGCGCATAGCTCAGCCCGACCGCGCCCGAGAGGCCGCGCTCGCGGCGGTCGGGAGAGGGGAAATGCGAGATGTTGAAGAGATTGCCCTCGTCGAACTCGACCGCGGTGCTTTCCTCGAACGGGATGTTCGGGTTGGAGCCGCCCGACCAGGCAAGCTGTGCCACCGGCTCGATCACGTGGGCAACCCCGGCGCGCGTCGTCTTCATCAGCGGCCAGCGCAGCTGGAAGGCGGCGCGCGGGGTGATCTCGGTGGCCTGGTCATCGGCCGTCACGCCGATCTGCGCGATCTCGAAATGGTCGATGCTGGACGTGTTCATCGTCGCGCTGACCGTACTGGCGATCGAGGGCAGCCTGCTCTCGGTCGCCGACATCCATATCGGTCTCGTCCTGTTCGCCGCGTCGGTGGTGGTGTCGACCGCGGCCATCCACCGGATCGCCGCGACGCTCGGACACAGAATGAACAACGCGTCGCTGGAGCAAGTGGCCGACAACCTGCAGCACACGATCGGGTACCAGTTTCCCGCCTTCGAGCAGAAAGACTGGCACAAACTGGCGGGTC
>CAJXKX010000336.1 GCA_913055965.1 uncultured Roseovarius sp. | reverse complement strand
TGGCGTTGATCAGTTCCGAGATCTGCCCCTGCCGCACCAGCGCGGGCGAATGCGCGCCGGTCGAGGCATCGGCAAAGAGCATCTGCACGTCGCGGGCGCGCACATCCTTGGTGTTGACCTTGTAGGCGCTGCCCACGTCGCGGGTGATCCGGCGCACGATCTCCAGATGATCGGCATCGTTGAACCCGGCGGGCGCCAGCCGGTCGGAATTGTCGATATGAATCACCACCTCGGCGAAATTGCGCGCGGGCCGGGTCGCGGCCCCGGCAAAGATCACGTCCTCCATCCCGCCGCCGCGCATCGCGGAGGGGCGGTTCTCGCCCATCCCCCAGCGCAGCGCCTCGAGCAGGTTCGACTTGCCGCAGCCGTTGGGGCCGACCACGCCGGTGAGCCCGTCGCCGATCACCAGATCGGTCGGGTCGACGAAGCTCTTGAAGCCGGTCAGTCTGAGCTTGGAGAACTGCACGCGCACTCCTGCCGGGATGATTCCAGTGATACAAAACTGTGCTGGGCCGGGGGCGGGCCTGTCAACAGTGAAACACAGGATATGGGGAGTGCGGGGAAATTATCCACAGCATATTGCGCACCGCCTGCCCCAAGCGCTTGCCTGCCGCGCGAAAGCGGCGTATCCGGAAACCCATGCAACAGACCACGGGCCTCATCATCACCCCGGGCGATCCGCGCGAGGCGGGCGCGGCGGGCTTGCTGCGCCAATCGCACGAGTTGATGCGCGCGCTGTTTCCGCCCGAGGACAATTTCTTTCTCGACATCGATGCGCTCTGCGCCGCCGATATCCACTTCTTCGTGGCGCGGCGCGGCGACGAGACGCTGGGCACGGGGGCGCTTGCGCTGCGCGAGGGCTATGGCGAGGTGAAATCCATGTTCGTGGCCGAAGCGGCGCGCGGACAGGGCGTGGCCGGGGCGCTGCTCGACCGGATCGAGGCCGAGGCGCGGGCGCTTGGCCTGCCCTTCCTGCGGCTCGAAACGGGCACCCTGCTGAACGACGCGCACAGGCTTTATGCGCGGCACGGCTACGTGCAGAGCGGGCCGTTCGGCGACTATCCGGACGCGGCAAGTTCGGTGTTCATGGAAAAAGCACTCGGGCCGTCGCGCGGCTGACAGGCCAGTTCAGTCCAGCGCCGGTGCGTCGGCACCACGCGGCAATCATGCGGCTGCTGCACGCCGCGCCGCGCGGCGGCATCGGGCCCGCAAATCAGCGCCGCCTCCAGCATCGCCTGATCCCCCCAGAGACGCGGCACGGCGCAGCCGCTGGCCGACGCGATGGCGGCGGCGGCACGCGGCGCGACGGCGATGGTGCGCGGGGCCCATTCGCGGCTGCGCCGGATCGCCTGCGCATGCCGCCCCTTGAGACGCACGTCAAAGACGCTTTGCCCGACGGTCACGCGCGCCGGCGCCACGCCGTAGAACGCCGGCGACGGGTGCGAACAAGCGGTCAGCAAGACCATGATGGCAAGCGCGATCCACTGCATGCCCGAGCCTTGCCCGGTCGCGGTTAACACCGGCTTAACCGCGGCGGTTCAGATTTCCTCGACCATGACCACGCCGGTCAGGCTGCGGATCGCCCCCTTGATCTGCGGCGTGACAGGATATTCGGTGCCGCTGTCGATCTCGACCTCCCCCGGCAGCCCCGCCCCGAGCAGCCGGAACCGGATCGGGCCGGGCCGCGCCCCGCGCGCGGATTTCGCCGCGCTGTCCAGCACCGCCGCGACCGAGCCTATCGCCTCGGCCTGATCGACGAACACGCAAAGCCCCACCGCGCCCGCGTCGGCAACCATGCCGTCGACGGGCTGCACCGTCCGGCACAACAGCTTGAGCTGATCGGCCTCCATCGTCGCCTCGGCGGTGACCACCACCTGCGCGCCCGCTTCGAGGAAATCGCGCGATTTCTCGAGCACTTCGGAAAACAGCGTGACCTCGTAACTGCCCGTCGGATCGCTCAGCTGCGCAAAGGCGAAGCGGTTGCCGCGCGCCGATTTGCGCTCTTGCCGCCCGGCCACCACGCCCGCCATGCGGGCGAGAAACGGCCCCCGTTCGGCGCGCGCCATCACCTCGTCGAGCGTCTTGACGTCCTGCCTCTTGAGCACGGTCATGTAATCGTCGAGCGGGTGGCCCGAGAGATAGAAACCCACGGCCCTGAATTCCTCGGTCAGGCGCTCGGCGGGCAGCCAGTCCTCGACCGGGGCGAGGCGCGGCTCGGGCAGGTCCTCGCCCGCATCGCCGAACAACGACACCTGATCCGAATGCTTCTGCTCGTGGATCGCCGCCGAATAGCCCATCAGCGCGTCGAGGCTCTCGAACACGCGGCGGCGGTTGCGGTCGAGCGCGTCGAACGCGCCCGCGCGGGCCAGCATTTCCAGCGACCGCTTGCCGATCCGCTTGAGATCGACCCGCCGGGCGAAATCGTAGAGCGTGGCGAATGGCCGCGTGCCGCGCCCCTCCACGATCAGCTTCATCGCCTCGACACCGACGTTCTTGAGCGCGCCGAGCGCGTAATGCAGCACGCCGCCGCGCACCACGAACACCGCGTCCGAGCGGTTGACGCAAGGGGCCGCCCATTCGAGCGCGAGGCCCTTCTTCACCTCTTCGAAATAGACCGCGAGCTTGTCGGTGAGGTGGATATCGCAGTTCATGACCCCCGCCATGAACTCCACCGGGTGATTGGCCTTGAGCCATGCCGTCTGGTAGCTCACCACGGCGTAGGCGGCGGCGTGCGACTTGTTGAAGCCGTAATTGGCGAACTTGTCGAGGAGGTTCCAGACTTCGAGCGCCTTGGCGTCATCGACGCCGTTTGCCTTGGCCCCGGCGATGAACTTGGGACGCTCGGCATCCATCGCCTCCTGGATCTTCTTGCCCATGGCGCGGCGCAACAGATCGGCACCGCCAAGCGAATAGCCCGCCATCTCCTGCGCGATCTGCATCACCTGTTCCTGGTAGACGATGATGCCCTGCGTCTCGTCGAGGATGTGATCGACCGAAGGGTGCAGGTAGTCGCGCGCGCTCAGCCCGTTCTTGACCTCGCAATATTTCGGGATGTTCTCCATCGGACCGGGACGGTAGAGCGCGACGAGCGCCACGATATCCTCGATGCAGGTGGGTTTCATGCGCTTGAGCGCGTCCATCATGCCCGAACTTTCCACCTGGAACACCGCGACGGTGCGGGCGCGGGCGTAAAGCTCGTAGGTCGCCTCATCATCGAGCGGGATTTGCCCGATGTCGTTCTCGGCTCCCTCGAACGGCTCGTAGATGGTGCTGCCATCGGCGGCGATGTGCAGATCGCGCCCCTCTGCGTGGATCTGCTCGATCGCGTTCTGGATCACGGTCAGCGTCTTGAGCCCGAGAAAGTCGAACTTCACGAGCCCCGCCTGCTCCACCCATTTCATGTTGAACTGCGTCGCAGGCATGTCGGAGCGCGGGTCCTGGTAGAGCGGCACAAGCTCATCGAGGGGCCGGTCGCCGATCACCACCCCCGCGGCATGGGTCGAGGCGTTGCGCAACAGCCCCTCGACCTGCTGGCCATAGGTGAGCAGCCGGTCCACCACCTCCTCGGCCT
>CAJXKX010000335.1 GCA_913055965.1 uncultured Roseovarius sp. | reverse complement strand
CGGGCGCGGAGGACGAGGGCCTCGCCTTCGATCTCGAGGACGGCGGCGCGGGCCACGGCCCGCGCGACCTGCTGGAGGCCGACGAGGAAGCCCCGGTGATCCAGCTGGTCAACCAGCTGTTGCGCCGCGCCGTGCGCGCCAGCGCCTCGGACCTGCATGTCGAGCCGCACGAGGCGGGCCTGCGCGCGCGGATGCGGGTGGACGGGATGCTGCAGACCGTGCTCGACCGGCGCGACGTGCCGGTGCGCCGGGTAATCTCGCGGCTCAAGGTGATGGCCGGGCTCGACATCGCCGAGACGCGCCTGCCGCAGGACGGCCATATCGCGCTGCGCCTCGGCGGGCGGGCCATCGACGTGCGTGTCTCCACCCTGCCGGGCAATTACGGCGAGCGGGTGGTGATGCGGCTGCTGGATCGCTCGGCGGGGCTGATGCCGCTCGAGCATCTGGGCCTGCGCGCCGATCAGGAGGCCACGCTCAAGCGCCTCGCCGACCGCCCCAACGGCATCATCCTCGCCACCGGGCCCACCGGTTCGGGCAAGACGACGACGCTCTATTCGCTGTTGCAACTGGCCAATGACGAGGTGCGCAACATCCTCACCGCCGAGGACCCCATTGAGTATGACCTGCCCGGCATCAGCCAGACCCAGATCAATTCCGAGATCGGCATGACCTTTGCCGCGGGCCTGCGCGCGGCGCTCCGGCAGGACCCCGATATCATCCTCGTGGGCGAGATCCGCGACGGCGAGACGGCGAGCATCGCGGCACAGGCCTCGCTCACCGGGCACCTGGTGTTCTCGTCGCTGCATGCCAACGGCTCGGTCGGCGCGGTGGTGCGGCTGCGCGATCTCGGCCTCGACGATTTCCTCATCGCCGCCACGCTGCGCGGGGTGATCGCGCAGCGCCTCTTGCGCCGCCTCTGCGCCACCTGCTGCGAGGCGCAGCCGACCGACCCCGAAAGCGCGCGCCATTTCGCGGCGGCGGGGCTGGAGGTGCCGCAGGTGACATACGCGGCGCGCGGCTGCGACGCCTGCCACGGCACCGGCTATGCCGGGCGGGTGGGCGTGTTCGAAATCCTCGAAGTGTCGGACGCGCTGCGCGCCGCCATCGACGCGGGCAAGTCCGAGACCGAGATGAAGCCGCTCGCCCTGCCGCCCGCCGAGACGCTCTTCGGTCAGTCGATGCAGCTTGTCGCGCAGGGCCGCACCAGCCTCGCCGAGGCGCTGCGGGTGGTGGGCGACGCGCTGTGAGGGCGTTCGCCTATACCGCCTTTACCGCCGGGGGCGCGCGCAAGCGCGGCACGCTGGTGGCCGAGAGCGAGGCGCAGGCCGCCGAAATCCTGCGCGGGCAGGGGCTTTTCGCCGAGGCGATCACCGCCAAGGGGCGCGCTGCCGGGCCACGGCGCGGCCTGTTGAGCCGCCGCACGCGGCTATCGGCGGACATGCGTGCGGTCTTTACCCGGCAGATGGCGGTGCTGCTTGCCTCCGACCTCACCGCCGAGGCGGCGCTCGAGACGGTGCGCGCCTCGGGCACCGCAGCGGCCATCGAGGCGGCGGCGGCCGAGGCCAAGGCGGCGCTGATGGATGGCCAGCCGCTTTCAACCGCGCTCGACATGGCGGGGGCGGGCTTTCCGCGCTTCTACATCGCGGCGGTGCGCGCGGGCGAGGGCTCGGGCGATCTGGCCGCGGTGTTCGACCAGCTGGCCGAGTATCTCGAAAGCGCGGGCGCGGATCGCGCGCAGCTTGCCACGGCGCTCATCTACCCCGCCTTCGTCGCCGCCGTGTCGCTCCTGGTGGCGGGCATCCTGATGGTCAACGTGGCCCCCGAGATCGCCGCCATGTTCGCCACCACCGGCCGCCCGCTGCCGCCGCTCACGCAGACCGTCATGGGGATCAGCGATTTCGTGCAGGCCAACGCGCTGGCGCTCGGGCTGGGCGGCGCGGGGGCGATCCTCGGCCTCGCGCTTGCCCTGCGCGTGCCCGCGATCCGCGACCGCTGGCACGCGCTCGCGCTGCGCCTTCCGGTTTT
The DNA here is from genome assembly GCA_913055965.1 of uncultured Roseovarius sp. Lineage (GTDB taxonomy): Bacteria > Pseudomonadota > Alphaproteobacteria > Rhodobacterales > Rhodobacteraceae > Roseovarius. Next base: position 1,549 of record CAJXKX010000335.1, on the reverse strand, counting down.
CGGGCGGTTGATGCGGCTCTCTGCGGCGGCGCAATACCTGCGGACGCTGGCGCTCGTCATCTCCAGCCGTCAGGCGGTGGTGGACGCGGTCGGCTCCGCTTCCGAGGTGCTGGTGGTGCGCCGCTTTCGCGACGAGGCCGAGGCGCTTGCCGATGCCGTGCGCCGGGGCGAGAGCCTGAGCCAGGGGCTGGCACGGATGAGCCTCGTGCCGCCCGTCTGCCGCCAGCTCATCGCGGCGGGCGAGCAATCCGCTCGGCTGGGCCGGATGACCGAGCGCGCGGCGGTGCTGGTGGAATCCTGGCTGACCAACGAGCGCAAGCGCGTGGCGGCGCTCATCGACCCGCTCCTGATGCTGGTGGTGGGCACGATGGTGCTGGTGATCGTGCTGGCGATCCTGTTGCCGATCTTCGATCTTCAGGGGGCGATCGGCTGACCCGGCGTTGCGGGGGACGGGCGCGCGGCCTATAGTCCGCGCGACACGGCGAGAGAGGCCCGACCGATGAAGGACATCCACGACATCCCCGCCCTGATGGCCGATCTCGGCGCGCGCGCCCGCGCCGCCGCATCGCAGCTTGCGACCGCCGCGCCCGAGGCGAGGCGCGCCGCGCTCGAGGCCGCCGCCGAGGCTGTCTGGCAGGCGCGCGCGACCATCCTCGACGCCAACGCGCGCGATCTCGCGGCGGCGCGCGACAAGGGGCTGAGCCCCGCGATGACCGACCGGCTCGCGCTCGACGAGGGGCGGATCGCGGCCATCGCCGAGGGGCTGCGCGCGGTGGCGGCGCAGGACGATCCGGTGGGGCAGGTGATCGCCGAATGGGACCGGCCCTCGGGCCTGCATATCCGGCGCGTGCGCACGCCGCTCGGCGTGATCGGCGTGATCTACGAAAGCCGCCCCAACGTGACCGCCGACGCGGGCGCGCTGTGCCTCAAATCCGGCAACGCGGTGATCCTGCGCGGCGGCTCCGAGAGCGTGCACTCCTCCGCCGCCATCCATGCCTGCCTCGTCGAGGGGCTGCGCGCCGCCGGTCTGCCCGAGGACGCCATTCAGCGCGTGCCGGTGACGGATCGCGCGGCGGTGCAGGAAATGCTGACCATGACCGACCATATCGACGTGATCGTGCCGCGCGGCGGCAAGGGGCTCGTCGGCCTCGTGCAGCGCGAGGCGCGGGTGCCGGTCTTTGCCCATCTCGAGGGGATCGTGCATGTCTATCTCGACGCCGCCGCCGACCCGGAAAAGGCGCTCAAGGTCGTGCTCAACGCCAAGACGCGCCGCACCGGCATCTGCGGGGCCGCCGAATGCCTGCTCATCCACCGCGACGTGGCCGACACCATCGGTCAGGGGGTGATCCGCGCGCTGATCGACGCGGGCGTCGAGGTGCGCGGCGACGCGGAGTTGCAGGCGATCCCCGGCGTGGTGCCGGCGGGCGAGGACGACTGGGGCCGCGAATATCTCGACAGCATCATCGCCGCGCGCGTGGTGGACGACATCGACGCCGCCATCGCCCATATCCGCCGCTACGGCTCGAACCACACCGATTGCATCCTGACC